>JAUYIX010000098.1 GCA_030688115.1 bacterium | reverse complement strand
GTGGTTTTCCTTGAGCAAAACTATCGCTCATCCCAACGTATTTTGGATAGCGCCGCTGCGGTTATCGCAAAAAACGATGGTCAAAAAACAAAAAAGCTCTGGACCCAAAACGAGGTGGGAGAACTGGTGCGTGTGCATTGTGCGCACGATGAGGAGGATGAGGCGCGCTTTGTAGTCAAAGAGATCGTGCAACAGCTCGAGAAAAATAAACAGCTGCAGCGTAACGATATAGTGGTTTTGTACCGCACCAACGCGCAATCCCGCCCAATCGAGGAGGCCTGTCTAACCGCCAACATGCCTTACCGCATCGTGGGCGGGGTTAAGTTTTATGATCGCAAAGAGGTCAAAGACGTGCTGGCCTATCTAAAGTTTTTGTCTAACCCCAAAGACATTATGGCCTTTGAGCGCATGATTAATATGCCGACCCGCGGGATCGGTCCCAAGACGCGTGAGCGTGTCGCCCAAGCGGCCATGGAGATGTTTGAGGGCGACCTGCTTAAGGCCTGCCTGGACGCAACTAACAACACGGATGTGGATGCGGTTAGGTCAGCCGCCGTGCGCGAGCTGGGTTTACGTCTGGACAAACTCTACAAGCGCATCAAAGAGGGCAAGCTCTATCGCGTGGCGGATGTGATCGACCAGGTTATCCGACAGTTTGGTTTTGAGTCGTACTTTAGAGATGGGTCCGAGGAGGGTGAGGATCGTTTTCAAAACATTCGGGAGTTGTTGACGGTAGCGGGAGAACGCGAGTCGATCGAGGATTTTTTAGAACAAGTTGCGCTGGTCTCGGACATTGACACGATGGACGAGAGTCACCAAGCCATCACGTTGATGAGTGTTCATGCGGCCAAGGGCTTGGAGTTTAGACAGGTCTATTTGGTCGGGCTTGAGGAGGGGATTTTTCCGCACGCGCGCTCACTGATCGAGCCCAAGCAGTTGGCTGAGGAGCGGCGCCTCTGTTACGTGGCGATGACTCGGGCCAAAGAGTTGCTCACGGTGGTTCATGCAGATACGCGGACGATTTATGGAGAGTCGCAAATGGGGATGCGCTCACGTTTTGTCGAGGATGTCCCTCGGGATTTTATTGAGTTTAGTGGTGGGGGCGCGGATGGGGTCAGGTTGGATGTGAGCATGTCGCAAGGCGAGGCTTGGTCGGACGATTTCACAGAAAATCCTTTTAGTAAGGGTGATCGGGTCCGGCACCCCAGCTTTGGTAGCGGCGTTGTCTCCGACACCGATGACGATATGGTCGAGATTGCCTTTGAGCGTGGTGGCTCCAAAACCCTCTCGGTCAATTTTGCTCCTCTCAAAAAAGTGAGCTAAGATTAGAGCCTAATATGACACTTCACCCCGGTACGGGACAAACACAAACAGTGCTTAGACTTTTGGCTTTGGCCATGGCGGCCTCGGCCGTTACCAGCGGGATTGTTGTTTTACAGGTGCGGGCTGAGAGTGAGCAGGTCATGCAAGCCGCGTTGGTGGCGGCCGAGGCCGAGTCGGGGTCCGAGGCTAGGCAGGCATCGGCGGCGGGGTTTAAGGACTTGTCTATTGTCGATAACGGACTGACCGGTCTAACTCGCGTGCAGGTTGCTCCCGATAGTGACGTGACGGTCGCGGAGACTTTGTCGGCTTTGGGGTTTAGCCTGGACCGGCCTGATGTGGTTTATCCGGCCCGTGAGGAGCCGGCTCCTTGGTACGGACGGATTTATATTCAGCGGGCGCCGGGGGTTGTGCTTAAGTTTGATGACACGGTGCGTGAGCTTAAAACCGGCGCTGCCACGGTCGAGCAGCTGTTGGCGGAGCAAAAAGTAGTTTTGGACCAGGACGATCGGGTAGAACCGGACAAACCCACGGCGATTGCGGCCAACATGTTGGTTAGGGTTGTACGCGTGGAGACCAAAGAGGAGCTCGAGCAGGAGGAGATCGGGTTTGAGACGCAGGTTAATCAGGACGATGGTCGCTACGTCGGCGAGGAGGTTGTGGCAACGGCCGGTGCGGCCGGAACCAAACAAAAAAAGTTTAAGGTGACTTACGAGGACGGCAAAGAGGTCAGCCGTGAGTTAGTTGGTGAGCAGGTCATACATGAGCCGACGACTAAGGTCGTGCTTAAAGGGACCAAGGTGCGCCCGGTTGAGAGCAAACCTACCCAATCCGGCCCGGCCGTGGGCCCTTTTGCCGATCTGATTAATGATGCCGCGGCCAAATACGGTCAAAGCGCCCAAGAGCTGATGAGCGTCATGTTGTGCGAGAGTGGGGGGTATCGCTGGGCTGACAATGGGGCGGGTAATCTGGGGTTGTTCCAGTTTAGTCAGGGGATGTGGAGTGAGAGCTGGAACAGTTACCGAGACAGCGATATCTTTGGCACCGACCAGATTTATGCCGCGGCCCAGGCCTGGTCTTTAGGCATGCGCGGTCGTTGGGGCTGCTAACTGGCGCTGGCAGGGTCGCGCGTGTAGAGTAGCGGCGTGTCAGACCCGGACCTACATTTTGATAACCCACTCGAGGTGGCCGAGCTCAAACGCATCTTTGCGCTGCTTAAAAAACCCAGCAGCGACGCGCGTCTTAAGGAGTTTGGGCAGAACTTTTTGATCGATGGGCGGGCACGCGATGACATTATCGCGGCGGCAAAACTCGAGCCGGCGGATCACGTGCTCGAGATCGGCCCGGGCAGCGGGGTTTTGACCCAAAAGCTGGTAATGCAAGCCGCCCGCGTCGTGGCTATCGACGTCGATCCCTATCTTTTAGAGGTCACTCGCCTGGCGACCCTGCAACCCGATAAGACAAGTCCAAAAAATCTGGAGCTGATGCTGCAGGATGTTCGTACTATCAATGTGCCTAAGCTTTTTCCTAAAAGTGGCGGGGAGTACGTGGTGGTGAGTAATATTCCGTATTATTTATCCGGTTATTTGTTTGAGTTGTTTACGTCGAGTGCGGTTACGCCAAAGCGTCTGGTTTTGACCGTGCAAAAAGAGCTGGCCGAGCGGGTTGCTGCAGCACCTGACGACCAAACCGTACTCTCGATCGTGGTTGCGCTTTTTGGTAAAGCCTCGATCGTACGGGAGATTCCGAGCAGTGCCTTTTGGCCGGTGCCGCGGGTTGACTCCGCTTTACTCGTGGTCGAGCGTCACGCGCAGCCGCCCATTGATCCGGACCAAGCCAAATCGGTCATGCGGATGGTAAAAGCCGGTTTTAGTGCTCGGCGCAAGTTGCTGGCCAATGCCTTGTCAGGTGGCCTAAATATCCCGATCCAAGAGGCGCGGCAAAAATTGGCGGAGGCCGGATTTGCGCCAAATGTGCGTGCCCAGGAGCTCGATCTTAAAGATTGGGCTTTATTGAGCCAAAAGTTCTCGTGAGACGGGATTAAGTCGTCTTATCCACACGTGGTTAAGCCGTTTTTGGACGCGGTTGCTATTGACTATGAGGCCAAGACCTTGGATAATTAATCAGTAAAAAGAGGAGCAATCCTCACAAAAAAAGGCGTCCAAAAACGGCGTCGCAGGGCAAAATACAGAGAAAAACAAAAGAGATTCCAGGGGTTTGTCGCGCTCGTAACAGAGTGGTAGGCCCGTAATCACTTCCTCTCCGTGCAAACGCAGGAGCAACTACGTAAGCTACAGCGCTTTATTGTGGCCCATGGGGCACAGAGTTTAATCGTGCTCGTTGGGGGCGTCGCCCTGGTAATGGGGGTACTTTTTTTGAGCGGAAACTCCTCACTGGGTTTTGGCAGCTTTGATCGGCAGGGTGGGCCGGACGGTTCTGCCGAGCTTGCGGTAAGCGACTCGATTGAGTCGATCAAAGACCAAGATGCCGATCAGGACGGGCTCAGCGACCTGGAGGAGCGGTTATATCACACTAACCCTGATAATCCCGATACCGACGGAGATGGTTTTAGCGATGCGGACGAGGTGGCCAATGGCTATGATCCGGCCAGCTCGCTGCAGGCCGGCACGGGCGACAGTTTGACGAGCGAGGGTACGAGTGCAAATTTGCTGGCCCTACTGGGTAGCTCCGGTCAGGGTGAGGTGAGCGGGCTTGGTGGATTGGGTGGCCTGAGTGATCAGCAAGCGGATTTGTTGGGAGGACAAGTGTTGCCGAGCGGTCAAACCGTGGCAGAACTAGAGTTAGACCAAGTGCTCAACAATGGTAGTCGACCCTTGCCAAGCGTCGCAGCGGAGAGTGTGCGTACAACGAGTGACTCGTCCGGTGATCGCGAGGAGGCCTACTTTAGAGAGATTGTCGGGGTAGCCTCAGAGTTTGACCCGTTTGGTCCGGGCTACTCAATCAAGCGATACTTGGACGATATTGAGTCCGGTAACCGAGATCTGTTTGAGCGCATGAAGCTCTCGGCCGAGTCGATACTCAAGCGTTTGCAGGGGATGGAGGTGCCCGAGTCGATGCTGGATGAGCATTTGCATGCGTTGGGGATCTTGCTGGCCGCCAACGAGGAGCTGCAACAAGTTTTGGATACTAAGGTCTCGGCCGACGCGACACTGAGCTTGCTTGGACGCTCGTTTTTTATAATCGGTGAGATACGGGGCTTTCTTCAAGAGATAATAAGTGAGTTGCAAACATGAACTTACTCAAAAAGTCGATTGCATCAATCATAATGATCGCAGCGCTGGGCACAACAAGTGCTTTGTATGATCTAACTCGTCCGCACAAAGCCGAGGCGCAGATTTTAAACTCAACCATCTTAGATGCTCAACGCTGGGTTGAGTTTTGGCAGGTTGAGGCCCAGGAGATCACGACGGACCAAATCCGCAAGATCGTGATCAAGCAGGTCACCAAAAAAGTGATTGATAAGATTGTGGGAGGCGAGAGCGGTGGCGTATCCGGCAGC
>JAUYIX010000092.1 GCA_030688115.1 bacterium | reverse complement strand
CATCGCGGCACTGGACTTTGGCACGGGACTTGCTACCGGCTGGAACCCGGATGCGGATGGTGAGGTGCTGGCGCTAATCACACAAGGTGGATCGATTTTTGCCGGTGGTAACTTTATGACCATTGGCGGTGCCTTGCGTGATTCTTTAGCCGAGCTTGATAGCACAGGTACGGCAACAGGCTGGGACCCCGGGACGGATGGCTCCGTCTTTGCGCTTGAGTCCGACGGCACCAACCTTTTTGTGGGTGGGTCATTTACGACATTGGCCGGTGCCGGCCGCAACAACACCGGAGCGGTAAATCTTATAAGCGGAACAACCACGGGCTTTAACCCAAACGCCGTTAGCGCGGTCAACGCGCTGGCTGCAAGTGGCGGTCAGGTTTTTGTAGGAGGAGCCTTTGTCGGACTTGGTGCGCCGGCCTCACGTAATCGGCTGGCCGCAATAGACCTCTCTACGGGCTCTGTTCTGCCTTGGAACCCGGGAGCAAATGACGTGGTTAATGCTCTTGCTACCGACGGAACCAACATCTACGCAGGCGGATTTTTCACTAATATCGCAGGCGTCTCCCGCAATCGTATCGCCTCTCTTGGATCGTCTACCGGCACTGCGACCGGTTGGAACCCTGACGCCAACGCCTTTGTGAATGCGCTCGCGGTAAACGGCGGCGTGGTGTACGCGGGTGGTGGCTTTACTACTATCGGAGGAGCAGCACGCAGCTACCTGGCGGCACTTGATGCAAGTGGCAGCGCAACGGCCTGGAACCCGGGAGCCAACGCGACCGTAAACGCACTAGCACTCGATGGTCAAACACTATATGTCGGTGGTGGGTTTATTCTGGTTGATGGTCAGCTAAGACTGTATGCAGCCGCTCTTGATACGGCCGCACTAAGCTCACCGTATGTTACCGGTTGGACGGCGGATGCGGATGCTACAGTGTTAGCCATCGCGCACGACACAAACAATGTGTACTTGGGTGGTAACTTTGCAAACCTTGCCGGATCAGCGCGCTCGTTTGTCGGGTCCGTTGCAAAGAGCGGTGGCCTTACCTCATTTAATCCGGGACCGGACGCACCCGTCCTGGCGCTCGGCAATGAACAAACCAATCTCTATACCGGTGGTGACTTTGGCAGTCTTGGCGGAGGCGCCCGCAGCGGAGTAGCCCTCTTAGATACATCCGCCGGCTTGGCTGGTTGGAACCTACAGCTCGATCGCTACAACCAGACCGCCTATGATGTTCTACCTGGCTCAGCAGACTTTATTGCAGGAGGAACACTCGGCCAAGCCGCCTCATTTGGGTACGTGGCCTACTTTACCAAGCCGACGGTGCAATTTGATACGTCTGCAAGTGCGGGCCTGGAGACGGTGACACCGTCATCTATCGAGGTGACACTCTCCGCACCCGACACCCAGGACACTTTGGTGACATACTCCGTCACGGGTGGATCGGCGACCAACGGAGCGGACTATACGCTGGCTACGGGGGTCGTAACGATCCCGGCCGGCAGCACGTCGGCAATAATTTCGCTGCCGATTATTGATGATACCTTGATCGAGGGCGACGAGACGGTTGTGCTGACCTTGAGTGGTCCATCCGTCAACGCTGTCCTTGGTGCGCCGTCGCAGCATACTTATACGATTCAAGAAAATGATCTTGGTCCCGGAGCGGGTGGTCCCAACACCAATACGGTCACGCGCATTCCCGGCGATACCCCGCTTGAGCAAGCCATTGAATTCTCTCAGCGACGATTCTCTACAAGCGGTTCTGCCCAAGCGGCAATAATCACTCGTGACGACATCGTGGTCGATGCTTTTGCCTCGAGCCCACTCTCCAACCGTTTGGATGCAACGCTACTTCTGACCAACTCCGGAGGACTGGATAGCTCGGTCCTGGCAGAACTAAACCGTGCAATCAGTGGTGCACAGTCGCCGATATATCTTTCTGGAGGTTTGGCAGCGCTAAGCGCTCAGGTCGAACAAGACCTACGTAACGCCGGCTACACAAACATCAATCGCTTTGCCGGGGCTAACCGTCGTGAGACCGCACGGTTGATAGCCGATGAGATCATGGTGCAAAATACATCACCAACCGATACAGCCTTTGTGACCGAGGACCAGGCTTTTGTTGACTCCCTGGTGATTGGTGCGGTGGCCGGACGCGATACTGATTCGATCGTTGAGCCCGTGCTACTCAACCCAAGGGGGGACTCAGCCGTTGACCAGCACCTCGCCGGATTTTTGTCGGTTCACCCGGAGATTACCAAGTTACAGATCATCGGTGGCACGAGTGCGGTTGCAGCCGGACTCGAGTCCGCGCTACAAGCGACCGGGCGAACCGTGACACGCACCGCCGGTGCTGACCGCTACGAGACCAACATTGCCGTTGTAAATGCAAACTTTACTGCGCCTGCTCGTGTCGTGGTAGCGCGCGGAGACAAGGGTGGCATAGCAGGAGCCAAGATGGTCCAAGCTTCACAGGCAGTGTCAGAGCAGTTCTTTGCAGCGTTATTGGCCAGTGCCTTTGCCGCGGATTTTGAGATGCCTCTTTTACTTGTAACTCCGGATTCTGTCCCTGGGCCGATCAGTCAATACCTGTCGGGTAATGCTCTTGCAATCAACGATGTCTTTATTGTCGGCTCGACTGGGGAGATTAGTTCCGGGGTCGAGGCTACGATCGGATCGTTGATTTGACGCACCAATATCCGAGCGGTTTTTGCGCCATGGTGGCGTACCGTTCTTTATAAATTCCAAACAAGAAGAAAAGGAGGCGCACCATGCGCTGTTATGCACTGTTGATTGCGGGCGTGCTGCTGTGGAGTGCGCCGCTTGTTGCTGCTGGAGAGTGTGGATCTGTCCTGAGCGCGTACCCTTTCGAGGTGACCGCCGTAGGATGGAGGACCGCCATTGATCTGGAGTGGGCGGCTGCTCCGGGTGCTAAAGTCTACGAGGTCTACATGGCCTTTGTCGACGAGCCCGTGCGCGGTGGAGTCTTGCTTGTGACAACGCCGGAGACACATTTCCGGTACGTCACCAGTTCTCCCGCTCGGCACTACTTTCAGGTGCGAGCTGTCACCACCGGGTGTGCCGTGTCGGACACAGGGACGGTCGTCGCTCAGATCTCGCACGCGGCTCCACTGCCACCGGTGATCGATCTGCAGGTGACCAAGGTCCCCAGCAGCATCGTACGGCTGACCTGGCCGGTCGTCCTGGGGGCCTCCTGGTACGAGATCAGGAGGGGCGACATCGGCATTTGGTCGGACAGCGTGGTGCTGGGCTTTACCGCCGGCACCAACTGGAGTGATCCGACGCTCAATGACGGGCGGGGTTACTACTACCTTGTAACTCCGCTCTGATGTAGAGAGGTAAGGGGGTTCGACCGTGCGTCGGCCCCCGTTTTTTTATCCGGCTATATTTTTACAGTTTATAAAGTAAACCTGGTACTGTAGCACCCACGTAGGCAGTCTGGATTTCTTCCAAGATGGTCTGCAATGGTTTGACATTAAATCGGCGATGATGTAGCCTCCAGCGGTGCTGTAGGGGTAGCGCATACGTTCGTTAAAATGAAAGGAGCAACGATGCTCTATATAGATTGCAGTTCTGCCTTTACAGTAGACTGAACAACGCGCTTTTGAAATAACGATAAGGAGATAGCGATGAGCATTTTAGAACTGGGGCAATGGTGCTCCTTGTTTTTTGCCCTCTACGTTTGCGTTTTTTGGAGCTGTGGTCGTGACCCTCGGCCACGCTGGCTCTTAATGCTGCTAGCCGCCACGGCAGCAACCGGGTGGGTCTGGTCAGAAACATGGTGGCACACTCTTTTTGTGATGGGGTGGATGGTCGTTTTTATCCACCTTGGTGCCTTTTACCGACCATCGACCGGAGAGCACAGCCTGCCTCCGCTAGGGGACGGGCCAATGACCAAGCGCCGCGCGCAACGTATCTTAATTGGCGGCCCGATGCTGGTGCTAGGCCACTTTTTGCTCGCGCACTTGTCTCTGAGTATCGATGAGTCTTGGCCGATGCTTGGTCTGTCCCTCCGCCTTGGCTCGTTTTTGCCGGGCGTTCTTGCGCTGTATGAGATCGCGGACGGCGTGGCGTGGTATTTTGGTTGGCGCGAGGAGCTCGAGCTGTACGCTTTGCTCAAGAACAAGCGTACGCAGTGACTAGTTTCGCCACTTTCAGCCGCCTAGTAGGTCATCGACC
>JAUYIX010000037.1 GCA_030688115.1 bacterium | reverse complement strand
CACTACAAAGTAAAGAAAAAAGACCGAACACCGACCGTATGGCGGAACTACCTGATCTGGTAGTGAGGTCTCCTGGGGATCACCAGGATTAGGACTTTTCTGCCCGCATCTTCTGAGCGGGAGTTTTTTTATATCCTAATCACGATTTTTGCACGCTCTAAACTTTTTAGGACCTCGTTTGCTTTTTTGTGGGATGGGTCATTCTCCTAGCGTTTCATAACGTCACTTAGGAAAAGATAAAATCTGGTGCCGCTTGCAAAAAGAGCGGGGATGGGGTTTACTGTGCTCCTATGTCACAAGATCGACTCATTGGCTTGACCTGCCAAGACTGCAAACGGCTCAACTACCACACGCACAAATCGCGTCTGGTCAAGGAGAAACTGGCCTCAAACAAGTTTTGCAAACATTGCAGAAAGCATACCGCGCACAAAGAATCTAAGATCAAGTCTAAAAAGAAATAGGCCCTATGGCCTCAAAATCGCTCACGCGAAAGGTGCTACTGCTTGTAGTCGACGTTGTGTTGACGACCGGGACCTTGTTGGTGGCGCTACGCTTTGCCACCCGTCCGGGCTACTTTGACGAGCTGGTTTTTGGAGACACGCTCTTTTTTGTCTTGCCGGTTGTCGTGTATATGCTGGCGATTTACTTTGTGCAAGGCTATCACCTCGAGGAGATCGTGACACCCTGGAAAGGTCTCGCCGCTATGTTTGTTGCCGTGATTGGCGGCGGTGTGGCGACGGGATTTTTGTTTTTCTTGATCCCGACGGCTCCGGAGTTCTCGGCGCGCGCATTGTCAGTGACGAGTGCCGGGCTGCTGCCGCTACTGTGGGGTGCGCGGATCCTGTATGGCCGCCTGCTTATCGCGCGGTCTCTCAAAGAGACACTCTTGATCGTTGGAGCAGAGCAGACCGCACTTGAGTTGGCACAGCTCATAGCGCAACGAGCCCACTCTCCGTACCGAGTAGCCGGTCTGCTTGTTCCGGAAGGCAGTAGAGACGCACTACCGGCTCTAAAAAATGTGCGCATAGCAGTGCTGGCAGACCTGCCGGAGATGATTAGGGCTGGCGATCTTGACAGCGTAGTCCTCGGTACGGCCGGGTCGGCCGATGATCGTCTGGTGCGTGCGGTCGTTACGCTCAAACGTCGTGGTATTAGGGTACGTGAGCTGACCGATCTGTATGAGGAGCTCACGGGCATGACTCCCGTGGCGCACGTCGGGCAACTTAAAATGCTTTTTGAGAACCTCGGTCAACGCAGTGAGCTGGTTAGATATGCACATGGTCTCGCTAACCGCGGACTGGCGCTCGTCCTGCTGGCCGCATCCTCGCCACTTTGGCTTATTATCATTGTCGGCCAACAAATCAGCAGCCGCGGCCCGGTTTTTGTCGAGCAATCTGATCGGGTTGGTCTCTGGGGGCGGGTTTTTAGGCTCTATAAATTTAGATCGATGGTTCCGGGCGCAACTAAAGTGGGGGACAAGCTGATCACCGGGACCAACGACCCGCGTGTTACACCGGTTGGACGTATTTTGCGCAAAACTCATCTGGACGAACTCCCGCAACTCCTTAACATCCTGCGCGGCGAGATGAACTTTATCGGTCCGCGTGCCGAGTATAAGGACAATGTCGCCGTGCTGGAGCAAAAGATCCCTTTTTACCACGAGCGTCATATGATTAAGCCCGGCATGACCGGCTGGGCACAGGTCCGCAACGTGATGACCAGCGCCTCAGAAAAAGATACTCTCGAAAAAATCCAGTACGACCTGTACTATCTCAAAAACCGGTCCGTGGCCTTGGATATTGCAATCGTGATCCGCACGATTAAGTTGATTCTTAAAGGCAAAGGAACCGCCTAAACGGGGCGCCGACTTTTGGCCGGGTTGTCGACCCCGATGGCTTGGGAGATATTTTTATAGCCATCACGTTTGAGTAAGCGTACGAGCCCTTGGTTGATTTGGCCTATCAGCTGAGGCCCCTGATAAATCATTCCGGTGATCAGTTGGACCAGAGCCGCACCCAGCCGGATTTTTTTATAGGCATCCTCGGCGCTAAAGACCCCACCGCAACCGATGATAATTTTGCCGGGGGCTTGTTGGTAGACACGTGCCAGGAGTTTGTTGGCCAGTGGTTCTACGACTTTACCGCTTAAGCCACCATAGGTCGGGACCTGATCTTTGATCAATGGGTTGTTGCGATTTTTAGTGAGGTTGCTGCAGATGTAGCCCTGGACCCGGTGTTGTTCTGCCACGGCAATGAGACTATCGAGTGTATCCATATCGAGATCCGGAGCCAGTTTAATAAAAATCGGCTTGGTTGTTGGCAGCTGATCGAGACGACTGAGTAGCCGCTCGAGCCGATCGGGATCGGTAAAAGGTTCGCCCCCAAAAGTGTTAGGGCAGCTGATGTTGATGGTGGTATAGGCGCCAAGGTTAGCGACGTGGCTAAAAGCCTTAGCGTAATCTTGGATACCGTTGTCAGTGTCGCAGGTGGCCCGGTTGTTTGTCTTGGCGATACTCATACCGATCGGGATTGCAAAATGTTTATCACGCAGACGCTCGGTGATCGCTCGAGCCCCGTCAT
>JAUYIX010000090.1 GCA_030688115.1 bacterium | reverse complement strand
TCTGCGATGAGCAGCCAGGTTACCAATGTCGCTCCCCCGGTTACAATCGCAATGCCCGTTAAGTACAGCGCGGCTCTGTCAGACAAAAGCTGCAAGCGAGATTTAGAGGCTTGCGCTTGTGCGACCAGCTTTTGAATCCCGGCTAAAAAAGTCTCGCTCCCGATTTTTGTTACTCTGATGCTCAGAGCACCGTCCCCATTGAGGCTGCCCGCGATGCATTGATCACCCGCCGCCTTAGCAACCGGACTTGTCTCCCCGGAGAGCAAGGACTCATCAACCTCTGACAGACCCTCCGTAACAACACCATCCACCGGAACCGTCCCCCCGGGTTTTACCAACACAATATCATCACGCTGTATTTCTTTTATTGGTAGAACCACACTAACGCCATCGCGTTGTACCTCGGCCGTGTCCGGCAATAGTTTTGAGAGGGCGGACAAAGCACGCTGCGCTGAGGATACCGCCCGCATCTCCATCCAATGTCCGAGCAGCATGACCGTGATCAACGTGGCTAACTCCCAAAAAAGCGTATTTGTTTTACCGGTCGCGATAACGACCAAGCTGTAGACATAGGCCACACTGGTTGCAAGTGCGATAAGCGTCATCATGCCCGGCAGTCTGGCTCTGAGTTCGCGATAGGCCGAGGTAATAAAAATGCCTCCCCCATAAAAAAATATGATAGTCGTTAGGACCGCAGGCACGTAGGCAGAACCAGGAAAATCCACCAGCCGAGCCGGCAGTAAAGCGCTAAAAAAATCGGACAGGGCTAAAACCGGAATAGTCAAAACCAGACTGACCCAGAATCTTGTTCTAAAAATATTTTTTGAGTGGTGGCCGTGCTCGTGACGTTTGTGTTCTGCGCCAGCGGGCTGATCCGTTTTTTTTGCAGTCGGCACCAGCTGCATACCGCACTGCGGGCAGAGGCCGGGCTGGGCCCGCTGCACATCCGGATGCAT
Organism: bacterium; assembly: GCA_030688115.1. Classification (GTDB taxonomy): domain Bacteria; phylum Patescibacteriota; class JAUYIX01; order JAUYIX01; family JAUYIX01; genus JAUYIX01. The sequence continues at coordinate 3,900 of JAUYIX010000090.1, read as the reverse complement.
TGGACAGGTGTAGTCTTTTGTAACCATAGACACAAGCATGGTAGCAAAAACTACCAAGCCTGCCCGCGAATATTATTTGGTGGGGCGTGACAGATTCGAACTGTCGACCCTCTGCTTAAAAGGCAGGTGCTCTACCAGGCTGAGCTAACGCCCCAAATCCGGAGTACTCTACACAAAAAGCACTCCCAAAGCAATCCTAACCGTTTGCCGGCTATTCGTCGACCTTTGACTGGTTACGCGGGCTGCGCCCAAGAATAATCATCGCCAAGATAGGAGCAACTACCCAAAAGAACCGAGCCATGTCACCGACAAAAAACTTGCGGGTCAGTTGCGCCAGTTCTGCCGATAACTCAATCGGCAAAAAGGAGAGCGCCACGGATATCAAGAGGCCAATATGTAAAAAGCTGAACACGAGAACTTGCAGAATGTTACCTTGATCATCATTGCGCGCGATCGTGCGCATCAGGGCCGAGCGACCGAGCAAAAAGAACAACCCCAAAAAGGTCACCACAAAGGCAGAAATCCTTACGACAAAAATATCCTCAAGGCCCAAGGTACCCGAGAGCTCACCCAGATAAGGCGCATAGTTAACCACCGCAAGCGCCATATAAATCGAGACCATGATTACTACGATCCTGTCTCGTCCCAGCGACATGCCGTAAATAAAAGCGGCCGCCACAAAGAACAGGATGATAAATAGGTCCCAACTCGGGTTCGAAAGATCAAAATCTTTAATAAAACTGAGATCCATGGGAAGTGGCTATAGTATCCCACGGACGTCCCTGCAGCGCAACTACTTGGAAAATAAGCGGCGTTTTTTGCGCGTTAGGTTTTGTCCACGCAGGTGTGCTAGTTTTTCCAGCAATTCTCGCTCCTCTTTTGATACTTTTTTAGGGGTCACCTGACCAACCTCTACAAAAAGATCTCCTCGCCCGTTGCCGTTCAAGATCGGAATGCCCTCACCGCGCAGTCTCACGATGCTGCCCGGTTGAGTACCCGACTGGATCGATAGGCTGAGTTCTCCCTGCAAACCTTGGATATCAATCTCGTCGCCCAAAACAAGCTGTGGATATTCTAGGTCGATATGTGTTTTAACATCCGCCCCATCCCTAACAAACGTATCGCTGGGCGTAACTCGTATAGTGAGCAATAGGTCACCCGCCGGTGTCGCGCGTCGACCGACATCGCCTTGTCCGGACAGCTTTATTATTTGATCATTATCAATACCGGCAGGAACCTCGACGCCCAGACGCTCGGTTGTGCGTACGCGACCTTGGCTACTGCACTCCATGCAGGGATGACTGGCCACTTTTCCGTCGCCTTGGCACTCCTGGCACAAACGCTCTTGGGCGATCGTCCCTAATATTGTTTGACGAACCTCACGTACCTTTCCAAGCCCATCACAGGTTGAACACTTTTTTGGCGCTTTATTTTTATCTCCGGTACCGGCGCATGACTCACATGCCGTCAGCCGAGTTAGTTCTATCTCTTTTGTTCCTCCAAAGGCGGCATCATTAAAATCAAGTCGCAAAATCAGCTGAATGTCGTCTCCGCGTTGACGTACGCGAGTTCGGCCTCGTCTGTTAAAACCGAACAGATCGCCAAAGATATCTCCGAGATCCTCGGTGCTAAACCCTGCGCTCCCTGCGCCAAAGGGATAGCCGCCGGCACCCGGCCCACCCGCTGCGGGTCCGCCCGGCCCATCAAACGTCCGGCCACACTGATCATGTTGCGCGCGTTTTTCTTGGTTGGATAAGACTTGATAGGCCTCGTTTATCTCCTTGAATTTTGCAGCATCTCCGCCCTGCTTGTCAGGATGATGTTTGTGAGCTGCTTTTCTAAAGGCACGCTTAATCTCCTCTTCGTTTGCAGAGCGTTCAACCCCAAGCAGATTGTAGTAGTCAGCGGCCACGTGAGTGAGTGTGTAGTACGCGCGGCGGCGGATCAAGCCGCCGCCGCGCTACAAGCTTACTTTTTCTTAAAAGTACCCTCTACGGTAGGACCGGCCGCACCACCGCCGGATTGCTTATCGCCCGGTTTGCCGGCAGTCGCTCCCGCGTTAGTAGTTTTGCCGGTTGGGTTTTGCGTGGCTTGTCCCTTTTGATACATAGCCTGACCAACCTTTTGGATCTTCTCCTCGAGCTCTTTTATGGAACTCTCAAGTTTAGCTTTGTCGTCACTATCTTTAATTTTTTTGAGTGCCTCGATTTTAGTCTCAACGTCCTTCTTGGTCGCTGCATCGATCTTGTCGCCGGCCTCTTTGAGAGTTTTCTCGGTCATATGCACAAGCGAGTCCGCTCGGTTACGTGTCTCGACCAGCTCCTTACGCTTTTTATCCTCGTCCGCATGTGTCTCGGCATCGCGCTGCATACGATCAATCTCCTCTTTAGAAAGTCCGGAGGACGAGGTAATCGTAATTTTTTGCTCCTTACCGGTCGCTTTATCCTTAGCAGATACATTGAGAATTCCGTTGGCATCAATGTCAAAAACAACCTCGATCTGAGGTACACCGCGTGGCGCAGGTGGCAAACCATCCAGGATGAACTTACCGAGCGTCTTGCAGTCCGCGGCAAACTCGCGTTCTCCCTGCAAAACATGGATCTCCACTTGTGGCTGGCTATCAGCCGCCGTAGAGAATACTTGCGTCTTGCTGGTAGGAATAGTCGTATTTTTTGTAATCAATTTAGTGGCAACGCCGCCAAGTGTCTCGATACCGAGCGACAGCGGAGTAACATCCAAGAGCAATACGTCCTTAACATCGCCCTGCATAATTCCACCTTGCACGGCCGCCCCTATCGCAACGACCTCATCCGGGTTAATCCCCTTATGTGGCTTTTTGCCAAAATAGGTCTCGACCATGGTCTGCACCGCCGGCATGCGTGTTTGGCCACCCACTAAAACAACCTCGTCAATGTCGCTTGGTGATAATTTAGCATCGGCCAAGGCCTGCTCGACCGGTCCCTTAGTGCGCTCCACAAGATCCCCAACCAATTGCTCCAGCTTGGCTCGGGTCAGTTTGAGTTGTAAATGCTTTGGCCCGCCCTCGCCGGTTGTGATAAAGGGCTGATTGATCTCGGTCTCGATAGAGGTTGAGAGCTCATGCTTGGCTTTTTCTGCGGACTCCCTAAGTCGCTGAATAGCAAACTGATCCTTGGAGAGATCAATCCCCTCTTGACTCTTAAACTCCTGCACGATCCAATCAATAATGGCCTGATCAAAGTCGTCACCACCCAAATGCGTATCTCCGTGAGTCGCTTTTACCTCGACCGTGTCGTCACCGACCTCCAGGACTGACACATCAAAAGTTCCGCCGCCCAAGTCGTACACTACGATCTTCTCGTTCTTTTTTTTGTTCAGCCCATACGAGAGCGCTGCGGCGGTTGGCTCGTTGATAATACGCTTAACCTCTAAGCCGGCGATCTTACCGGCATCTTTTGTGGCTTGACGCTGTGAGTCGTCAAAATAGGCCGGCACGGTAATCACCGCTTCGGTAATTTTTTCGCCTAATTGCTCCTCGGCATCACGCTTAAGTTTTTGCAGAACCATCGCCGAGATCTCCTGAGGAGAGTACTCTTTGCCCGCCATAACAACAGCCACTCCACCATTCTCAGCCTCTTTGATCGTATAGGGTAACAGCTCTGCGTCTTTTTGAACGTGCTCGTCATTAAAACGTCGACCGATAAAGCGCTTAACCGAGTAAACCGTGTTGGCAGAGTTGGTTACCGCTTGACGCTTGGCAAGTAATCCCTCGACGCGCTCGCCGTCAGATTTTACTGCAACAACGGATGGGGTTGTGCGGTTACCTTCTTTATTCTCAAGCACGCGAGGCTGGCCGCCCTCCACGACCGCCATGGCTGAGTTAGTTGTTCCGAGATCAATTCCTACAATTTTTGGCATAGG
>JAUYIX010000084.1 GCA_030688115.1 bacterium | reverse complement strand
ATCGTCTAGCGGCTAGGACATCAGGTTCTCATCCTGGAAACCCGGGTTCGATTCCCGGTAGGGTCACCAAAAAGACAAAAGCGCGGGACGGGGGACCGTCTGGCGCTGGCTCCTGCGGCCAGCGCCGACTGTGCGCGCGGGCAAAAAAGTCTGCCTTACGGCAGACACCAAGCTTTTTTGCCCGCGCGAACTCCCCCTTCCCGCGCTTTTGTCAAATCAGGTTGCTCAAATAGGGGCCTCACCCGGGTGACACACATGAGTAAATTGTCACCTATGTACCCACTCTGCACAAAACACAAAAAATATGCAATTATACGCAGTCATTTCGCCCTGCAGTTCGTTTTCTGTTCAGGCGATTTTTATAAAATACGTTCGAGCGGTGGTAGAAGGCATCAGATTGCAAGCGCGCGTGAGGAGTTCTCGGAGGTGACGCGAGCTTGGTGCCTGACGCTAGTCAGGCTCGCGTCACCGAGAGCACAGGCGGACGCACGCCGCAGGAGCGTGCGGACCGCCGGTCCTCACGCGCGCTTGCGAATCTGGTGCCAGCCATCACACAGGCGAGCCCTGTCAAATCATTTAACTAGCGCAATCACCGCGATCTGTTAGGATGGATTTATTGCATGACTACGACGCAGCAGCCAGCGGGTTTTTCTGGACTTGGGATAGCTCCCAGACTTCTAGAGCGGCTCAGCAAGCTATCATTTACCACACCCACCCCAATCCAACGCCAGGCCATTCCTGTCGCTATTCAGGGCAAGGATATTGTCGGTATTGCACAAACGGGGACGGGTAAAACGCTGGCCTTTGGGATCCCGATGTTACAGCGCCTTAATCAGGTTAAGGGCGCCGGAATTGTTATCCTGCCAACTCGTGAGCTCGCTATCCAGGTGGACGATGCCTTACGCAAAGTTGCCGCTCCATTTGGATTACGCACCGCAGTACTCATTGGTGGAACATCTATCAAGCCTCAAATCTCCGCAATTAAAAAAAGGCCACACATTGTTATTGCAACGCCCGGTCGCTTAAATGACCACTTGCAGCAGCGTACGATCTCACTTGGCACAACGCGTATTGTCGTGCTGGACGAGGCCGATCGCATGCTCGACATGGGTTTTGCCCCGCAGATCGAGAAAATCTTTAGAGCGTTGCCGCGCGAGCGCCAGACCATGTTGTTCTCGGCCACTATGCCGGCTAAGATCATGAAAATGGCTACGCGCTATATGCAACTTCCGATCCGCATCGAGGTTGCTCCGGCCGGGACCGCGGCAGAACGCGTGACCCAAGAGATTTTTGTCGTACCAAAAGATGCCAAGATCCGTTTAACAGAAAAACTGCTGCAGCAGTATCTTGGTTCTACCTTGGTATTTACGCGTACCAAATACGGAGCAAAAAAACTAACCCGCTCGTTGCGGGATGCCGGGCACACGGCCGCGGAGATCCACTCCAATCGCTCGCTTAACCAACGCCGAGAGGCGCTGGAGGGCTTTAAGTCGGGCAAGTATCGGGTATTGATCGCGACCGATATCGCCTCACGCGGCATCGATGTTACCGGAATCGAGTTGGTGCTTAACTTTGATTTGCCGACCAATACCGAGGATTATGTTCACCGCATCGGTAGAACCGCGCGAGCCGGAGCGGGTGGTCATGCGATCTCTTTTGCGACGCCTGATCAGCGTAAAGAGCTGGACGCCATAGAGAATTTAGTCCAAAAGTCTTTGCCGATTTCAAAATTGCCCGACTTGCCTCCGGCTCGACCGGGTTCGAGTTATGCCGGCTCTCGCGAGAGGGGAGACAGAGACTATCGCTCCTCACGCGGTGGATCCGGCCGAGGCCGCCGACCGCAACGCGGTCGGCGGAGACGCTAAACTGGTAAACTCAGGCCATGGCAAAACTTTTGGTAAAAAAACTGGCTGACAACGCGGTTCTACCAAAAACTCATCATGCCAACGAGGATGCCGGGATCGATATATATACCAACGAGTCGCACACATTAGCGCCCGGGGAGACGCATGCGTTTACGACGGGGATTGCGACACAATTTGAGACCGGCTATGTGGCGCTGATTTGGGACCGCTCGAGTTATGGTGCGCGCGGATTGCATGTGCTGGGTGGCGTGATTGATGCGGGCTATCGTGGCGAGTGGAAGGTTATGCTGCACAATCTCTCCGACCAACCCCAAGAGATTAGAGCGGGGGACCGCATTGCTCAGGCAATATTGCAGCGTTTTGAGCCCACAACGGTTAAGATTTCGGAGGAGTTGGACGCGACGCAACGCAGTGCGGCAGGCTTTGGTAGTTCTGGCCGCTGATCACTTGTGCAAGTGCTAAAAAAGGTGTAGCACAAATACAAAAAGGACCGTTCTTTTGAAAGGAGCAGATCATGAACGATGAAACCTTGATGACGTGCCTTAAGGTGGATCCAGATACGGGTCTACCTCATGACTACATAAACAGCTGGGGGCACATATACTCAGCGCTGGTCGGATCAGGTTGCGACGCCGAGGTA
>JAUYIX010000078.1 GCA_030688115.1 bacterium | reverse complement strand
GAGTCGGTTACCTTTGCCGAGTCGGACATCAACAGTGGAATTTTTAGAGCCACCCGTCGGGCTGTACTCGATCCTGATCAGATATCACAAAATGGTTTGCTTGAGGTAGAACCGGGCGACACGATTACCCTTAGTTACGAGGATGTCCTTAATACAACCGGCTTGTCCTTAACGGTTACTGACAGTGCCACGGCAATAGTATCTCCGTTGTATACAATCTCGGTTATCGCACTCCAGCCGGTGTTCACTGTTGGAGGCGGGCTGCAGGCGGACATATTGGCCAGTCCGCGTGACGTCTTTGGTGTCCCGGCCCCAAATGGAACTGTGGTGGATTTTGTCTCATCGGTCGGCAGCGTGTCGCCCGGCGCTGCGTCGACAACGGGCGGTGTTGCCCAAACGGTCTTTACCAGCCCTACGATCGTAAATCCGAGTGTGATTGATGCCTCGGTTGGGTCACTGACGGGTGCATCCGGTGGGAGTATCTCCCTCGTGACACGCGTCGACTCGGCCACAACAACAAGTTCGACCGGCACCACTCTCAACCAGCCGCCCGACATCACGCTCGGTAATGCAACCGCAACAAACCAGACGGCTGACGGCCCAACCACGCCGGTCGACAATACAACCATAGGTAATCAGATCAGCAACGCACCGACACCAATTACTCCGCAAGAGCCTACCAAGGAGCCGGCAGCGAGCGGTCTATCCAAGCTACTCGATAGTGCCGGGGTGGTGCGAGCTGCCCAGATCACCGACCGTTGGCTGGGGCCTATTATTGTCGGGCTCGCCGCTCTCAACCTTGCATTAGCGACAGCGATAACCTCGTGGTATCAATTTTTGCTCCGTATCTTTTTGGATCCGGCACAAGTTTTGTTTGGCCGGCGTCGCCGTCGCTCGTGGGGGATCGTTTACAATAGTCTGACTAAACAACCCATCGACCTGGCGATTGTGCGTTTGCGTGACGTCGCAGGCAGATTGGTAAGCACAAAAGTAACCGACCGATATGGTCGCTATAGTTTTTTGGTTCAGCCTGGTACGTATCGTATTGAGGTTGCTAAGGCCCAATATGTGTATCCCTCGGTCTATGTACGAGGCGCCTCACAGGATGATGTCTATAAAAAACTTTACTTTGGGTCGTCACTAAGCATCGATCAAAGCACCTCAATGGACTTCAATATTCCGCTTGATCCACCTGAGGTGTCGGGATCTGCGGTACAACTTGTGCGGCGCTACCTGCGCAAGAGCGCACACATGGTCGTGGCCTACTTCGGTTTAGTATTAGGTAGCCTGGCATTGCTTGTAGCACGCACGTGGCTCTCGGCGGTCTTGCTGGCATTGCATCTCGTGATTTTTCTATTATTTTGGCGGCTGGCCCGTGGTAAAAAACCTAAAAATTGGGGTGTTGTTTTTGACCAAATGAGTAGCCGACCTCTAGCGCATGCGGTCGTCAGGATTTTTGACAATAAGTACAATCGCGTGCTCGAGCAGCAGGTTGCGGATGGGTCGGGCCGGTTTGGTTTTTTGGTTGGGAGTTCGACCTACTACCTTGACGCGATCAAACCCGGGTATGTTTTTCCGGCTGATGCCAAGACAAAGCGCACTGACTATACGGGCGGTATTTTGCGAACCTCTCAAACGCAGTCAGCCATAGCTGTCGATATCCCCTTACGTAAGGCGGCGCCGGGAGAACCAATCGTCAGGCGCCCCTTAAATCCGGACGCACCGACCGGCCCAATAGCCCCGGGGACGCCTTCTGTTTGACCTGTTTGATCTACACAAGATCTGTTGATCTGCACAAGGCCCGCTCAATTATTTCACTATTCGGGGATTACTGGGCTCCGTCACACACTTTTGAGCATTGACCGGGCGGCCCAAAAGTTGTAGAATTAGGCCTGCTTAATTCCCAGGGAACCGCGTTGAATATACGTGTTGCCGCTCATGGTTAGCGGATTTTTTACGAGACGAATCATGCAAGTCCAGACCGTTGGGGATATCCTCAATGGCCGCAGGCTTGCTCTTGGCATATCGCTAGAGCGTATCGCTCGGGAGACGCAGGTTCAGGCCAAATACTTGGATGCGCTCGAGCGTGAGGATCGCAAACGATTGCCGGCCGAGATTTACGTGCGTGGGTTTATTCGTGCCTACGCAAGATATTTGCGCCTGGATGAGGCAGCTTTGTTGGAGCAGTGGGAGCGCGAGCGCGGGATTGCGCGTCACATGGCGGGTCAAGCGAGTGCCGCCCTCGATCCTAAACGGGCTTTTCCCGAGCGTAAACGACTTTTGCCGAGGGTTAAGATTACGCCACTGGTTTTTAGATCCGGGATGATCGGCCTGGCACTGATCGCCGGACTTGTATATGTGACCCTAGCGGTCTCGAGTCTCGGCCGTAAGCCGGCCCTCGTTTTGATCGAGCCATCCAGTGATCATGCCGTCTCTGCAAGCGCACTTGTTTTGGTCGGAGAGACGGATGCCTCAGCTCAATTAACGATCAATGGCCAGCCGGTTTTGGTTAGCGCCGATGGCAATTTTAGAGAGACGCTTACCTTACAGTCCGGGATGAACCAAATAAAAATCGCCGCCCGGAGCAAGCTTGGACGCGAGACCGAGGTGATCAGAACGATCCAGGCCAATTTGGATCCGGTTGCTGTTAAAAACGAGGTTCGGCCGAGCGATGCGGATGCTAGTGATACGGACACGGTAGTCGCACAGGGCGCGTCAACCGAGGAGGGCCCCGTAGCGGTAACCGTCGAGATCCTGGATGAGGCGACCTGGATATCGGTCGATGTTGATGGCCGCTCCGCTTTTGAGGGTACGCTTCTGCCGAGTTCTACCAAAACATTTGTGGGGGATAACCAAGTTGTTTTGACCAGTGGTAAAGCGGAACATACCGCGGTAGAATTCCGGGGCAAAAAGTTAACAAAATTAGGGGAAGGCTTTTTGCGCGGCATCACTTTTACCGAAGACCTCGACCTGAGCGATTTATCCACAACCGCCGCTCGCTAAGCGAGATTTCCTTTAGAATCTCTTTATGCACAGGTCGTACACTCGACGGTACTAGCGTTGACCGTTAGCATAATTTATTCACTTCAACCGTATGTCAAAAAAATCCCCCAAATCATCAACCGTAACCGTAGACCCCGCCAAGAGGGTGCCTTTGCCGGTCGCTATGCAGTCTGCGGCAGGTACCAAGCAGTCTGGTGGTAAAGACGTAAAAACCTCCGCTGGAGGGGCTATGGGCCCTAAAGGGGCTAAAAAAGCCTTAGATCCGCAGCTGGCGCGCGACGAGGCAGCTCGTATGGCCGTCGATCAAATTAAGACCCGCTTTGGAGAGGGTTCGATCATGAAACTGGGCGAGACCAAGCGAGTTGATGTCGATACGATTCCGACCGGTTCGCTCTCTTTGGATATTGCTTTAGGAGTTGGCGGCGTGCCCAAGGGACGCGTCATCGAGATTTATGGTCCTGAGAGCTCCGGTAAGACCACTTTGGCTCAGCACATCGTGGCCAGTGTGCAAAAAAAGGGCGGGATCGCCGCTTTTGTTGATGCCGAGCACGCCTTGGATCCCGAGTATGCCAAGCGCATCGGAGTTAAGATCGATGACCTATTGATTAGCCAACCGGACACGGGAGAACAGGCACTCGAGATCGTTGAGGCGCTGGTGCGGTCAAGTGCTGTTGATGTAGTCGTTATCGACTCGGTGGCGGCACTTACTCCGCGAGCTGAGATCGAGGGCGAGATGGGCGATAGCCACATGGGCTTACAGGCACGTCTCTTGAGCCAGGCACTGCGTAAGTTGACCTCGATCGTCTCCAAGTCTAATACGACAGTGATCTTTATTAACCAGTTACGCATGAAAATCGGCGTGATGTTTGGTAACCCCGAGACGACCACGGGTGGAATGGCACTTAAGTTTTACTCTTCGGTGCGCATTGAGGTGCGTCGTCGAGCACAACTCAAACTCAACGAGGATATTATTGGTAACCGCGTAAAGGTTAAGATCGTCAAAAACAAAGTCGCGCCACCGTTCCGTGTGGCGGAGTTCGACATTATGTATAACCAGGGCATCAGTTTTGAGGGAGACGTGATCGACTGCGGTGTTATGTACGGTTTAGTTACCCGGTCGGGGTCATGGTTTAACTACGGAGAGACCAAACTTGGTCAGGGGCGAGAGTCAGCCAAACAGTTTTTGAAGGAGAACGGCAAGCTTGCTAAAGAGATCGAAAAACGTATCTGGGCGGTCGTACGGGAGCGCGAGCGCACAGGAGAGCCGATCGGATTAGCAGCTAAGTAATAGGGGGCGGCAGTAGTCGGCTCGCAAGACCATGGCACTAAGCTTAAATGGTTTGCTCACCGACTACTGCCGCAGGCGTCACGTAGCGTGTGAGCACTACTGTAAAATTGCTCATGGCCGCACGGACTGCCTAAGAGTTGCTTGATTATAGTTGGCTGGGCAGTGTGATACAGTAAGGTCATGGCAAAAAGGCGAAGAACATCAACGCGCTCGTCCAGTACGATGCTCTGGGTGGCGGTTATTGTAGTTGTCTTTTTTGGTCTGATTATTTGGTACACGCTGACGGTTTTGGCCGATAAGCGTGATCAAACGAGCGATCTGGCAGCTGCTGGCGATCAAGCCGTTGAGATGCTGCCCGCTGAGGACTCACCGAGCACAGGGTCGGTCTCGCCTAATGCTGGCCTGGAGGCGCTCCTAGCTACCGATGACCGGATTGTACTAACCCCGGACAACTTGGGTGACTACAGTAAAAACGCCAACGGTTTGCCGGATTGTGAGGCCGGTTTTGTTGTTGACGACGCGACTAGCAAATTTGTTTATACGGATACAGAGTATGGTTTTGAAGTAGCGCTGCCGTTCAACCTTGATTGGGGATCGGAAGATTATCGTGTCGAGCCATTCGATGAGCTGGCGGTACCGCTGCCCGGCCAAGATGATGTGCTGGCTGCCATTCAGTTTGGGCCTATGGCCGTTGGCGAGGGCTGCGGATGGTATCGTTTTGACCGGCTGTCAGTCAGGGGATCGCGCACCGCAGACCAAATAATAGCTGCGGTAACCGCTGAACAAGGCGAGTTCCCGCCAATTGTTGCTCCTCGAGAGGTGGTCGTGGGAGGCTACCAAGCCGTCGAATACGACTATGGGGGTCTCTGCAGTCAGCCTGTGATAGAACTGGTGGGAGGCTCATTTAATATAGTTGCCAGCAAAATTTGCGGCTTTTTGGAAGAGCCGGAGGCAGACTTCGGGTACTTGCGCGATATCCTTGAGACGCTCGAGATCCAATAACGTTATTTAGTCGTTCTTGTTACGGCCGGTAGGCTGATCAGGGCGTCGACATTGTCATCCGGGGCAGAGCGGTTGATAGATTTTTTATCGCACTTTTGGCAATGGTGTTCCAGATCGTGACCGTCTCGGGTAAGCGCATAGCCCATCGGCTGCATGCGACCGTGACACGAGGCCCGTCGGTCTCCCGGAACAACCTCGTCAACATGCACAGACCAAAGGCACTCAGGGCAGTGATTACGAACACTGGAGACGTGCGGCCTAACCTTTAGCCCGCAGTTAACACAGGCAAACGCGACGTTGCGTCCTTTTACTATAAAGTTTTTTTGAACCTGCACGGTTTAGGCCTGTACAAAACGCACCAGTGCCACGAGGCGCGCTTTTTTTACCTCAGCCGAGACTTGGCGCTGGTGCTTGGCGCACACTCCGGTGCGCCGGCGAGGCAAAATTTTTGCGTAGGACGACAAGAACTTACGCATCAAACGGACATTTTTATAGTCGATGATGGGGGCCTTGTTGTCATGAAACGGGCAAACTTTAGCTGCCCGTGCGGGTGCGATACTGTGTTGCATTAGAATGGGATATCCTCAATGGTTATAGTCCCACTTTGTGAGTTTGATCCGGCGGCTACCGTGGCGACGGGCTTGGTGCTCTTTGCATCGGCATTAAGGTCGACCGTTGGTACAGCGTCGGGCTTGGCGCTCGTTGACTTAGTGGCGCTGGGTGCTCCGGCCGTTTTATTAGTACCCGGTCCTCCCGAGAGCATGATCATGTTGTCGGCAACGATCTCTGTGCGGTAGCGCTTGAGGCCATCTTGTCCCTGCCAGTTACGTGTCTGTAGACGTCCCTCGATGTAGACTTTTTTACCTTTTTGCAGGTATTGAGCACAGATGTCGGCTAGTTTTCGCCAGGCGACAATGTTGTGAAACTCTGCGCGCTGTTGGCGTTGGCCGCTCTGGTCGGTCCAGGTCAGGTTGGTTGCTACCGAAAACGAGCAAACGTTCTGCCCTTGTGGGGTAGTGCGGACTTCTGGGTCCTGCGTGATGTTACCGATGAGCATTACTTTATTTAGATCCATGGGTGTGTGGTTATGATTTAATTATGCCTAGAGTATGCGATACGGAGGATAAAGAAGATGTTAAATTTTTTCTTCAAGAATATCGTCGAGCGTTTTTTTCTTCTCGGGAGCAGGCGTTTTAGAGCCAGTATCAGCCGTTTTAGAGTTCTCAACAGGCT
>JAUYIX010000075.1 GCA_030688115.1 bacterium | reverse complement strand
GATTAGGCATGCGGCCGGTCATGCTTTGCGGCTGGTAGAACAACTCAGGATCAAGCGCGCGGTTTTTGCCTGGCCGGATGCTCTGGGTTCTACCGCGCAGCACAGCGATATCGTGATGGCGGTAGCAGAGGGCACGCTATTGGGCGGGTATGAGTTTGATAAATATGTCAGCCATACCGAGTCAAAGTTCTCTTGTCAGGAGGTGGCCCTGGCCGTGCGCAGTACCACAGCGGCCGCTAAAAAAGCGCTACTGGAGGCGCAGGTTATCAGTCAGGCGGTTAACGATGCGCGCGACATGCAGAATGATAATTCCGACGACGTAAATCCAAAAAAGATCGAGGAGCGAGCCAAAAAAATTGCCAAAGACGCCAAGATTCGTATGACCGTGATTAGCGGGGATGCGGCAAAAAAAGCCGGACTTAATCTCTTACAGGCGGTCGGCCGTGCCAGTCCGTGGCCGCCGCGCCTGATCGTGCTGGAATATTTTGGTGCGGCAAAAAAACATGCCCCGCTTGCCATAGTAGGCAAGGGGATCACTTTTGATACCGGTGGCGTAAACCTAAAGCCGGCTCACGGCATGTTGGAGCAAATGCACTTGGATATGTCGGGTGCCGCCACCGTGTTAGCGGTTATCCGCCTGGCTGCCCAACTAAAACTCAAGACTAACCTTATCGCCGCCATGCCAATCGCCGAGAACGCCCTGGGTGGTAACGCCTACAAGCCCGGATCGGTATATACCGCACAAAACGGTACCAGCGTAGAGGTTACCAACACGGATGCCGAGGGGCGGCTCGTCTTAGCAGATGCTAACGCCTATGTCGCCCAGCGCTACAAGCCGACCGCGATTATCGACATCGCAACACTAACCGGTGCCGTATTGATTGCACTGGGAGAACACCATGCCGGACTGACCTCTAACCATGATGACTTGTCCAATGGACTCTTTAACTCAAGTCGTACAACCGGCGAGTTGATTTGGCCCTTACCGCTCACTGCGGACTACCGCGCCGAGGTTAAAGGTAAAAAATCCGACTTGGTCAACGCGGTTCTCTCAAAATCCGCGCGAGCGGATGCGATCCAAGCGGCGGCCTTTTTGGAGCGCTTTGCCGGCGAGTACCCATTTGCCTTGATCGATATGGCCGGGACCTCCATGCGCTCCTACAAACGAGGCTATACACCCGAGGGCGGAACCGGTTTTGGGGTTCGGCTACTGCTGGATTATATCAAGCAAAATCCGCATGGTCCCAAGGCCAAAGGCTGGGGCAGCCGTGGGCTTGGTCGCTACGGGCGCTAATCGAGCTTTGTCCTGGTCATCAATGAGTCGAGATAGATTACAGAGTCGAGCCGGATTACACAAATAATACTCGGCTGTGTTAGGATTGATTACTATGCAACGCACACCCAAACCGCTACCATACACACAACTTGACGGCATCTCGGCCGATCAATTGGCGCAACACCACGATGTGTTGTATACCGGCTACGTAAAAAAGTTATCTGAGATCGAGGAGCAGCTCCCGCATGCGGATCGTGAGAGTGCCAATGGCACCTACTCGGAGTTGGGAGAGCTCATGCGCCAGCAAGCCTTTGCAACCAACGGTGTGACCTTGCATGAGTGGTACTTTGAGAGTTTGGCCAAAGGCGGGGTAGAACCATCGTCAGACTTTAAGCGGATTATCGCAGAGCAGTTTGGCTCCTGGGACGATTTTTTAGGGATCTTTATGGCAGCCGGTCTGGCAGCGCGAGGCTGGGTAGTCTTAGCATACTCCTTGTATGACGGGGCACTCCATGTCTACAGTCAAGACGCACATGACAAGGGGGCGATTTGGGCCAGTGTTCCGCTGCTGATTATGGACGTCTATGAGCATGCTTACATGATCGACTACGGTGTAAAACGTAAAGACTATCTCAAGGCCTTTAGCAAAAACATTGACTGGTCGGTCGTCGCTAAGCGGCATGCTGCCGTTAAGGGCTGGCAACTATAAATGCAGGCTTAAAACTGTAATCGCAATTCAATTTTAAAAAAATAAATCTATACGTATGGAAGAACCAACAACAATGATCAAAGTTGGACAACCCGTCCCTAATTTTACCTTGGAAGGATATCAAGGTGGTGAGTTCAAAATGCACTCGCTTGAGGATTACCGCGGCCAGTGGGTCGTACTCGTTTTTTATCCGCTTGATTTTACCTTTGTCTGCCCAACCGAGATCAAGGGCTTTAATAACGCTGTTCCTGAGTTTGAAAAAATAAAAACCAAGATTTTTGGAATATCGGTTGACTCGGTTAACTCACACAAAGCTTGGGAAAAAGATCTGGGGGTCACCCTCAATTTTACGCTTTTGTCGGATATCAAAAAAGAGGTTGCCTCTGCCTATAATGTTTTGATTGAGGAGGAGGGCGTCGCTTTGCGCGGTACTTTTGTGATCGATCCCGAGGGGATTCTTAAATATCAAGTTGTCTCCTATAATGACGCCGGCCGCTCGGTCGGAGAGACATTACGTGCTGTTCAGGCTTTACAGTCAGGCAAGCTTTGTCCGGTGGAGTGGAAGCCGGGCGAGGCGACGCTTAATTGACTGGTTCTACCAGCCGCGGTACAACACAAGTCTATGCGAGTTGATGAATTGCGAGTTGGCGCCGTATTAGAGCTCAACGAGCAGCCCTATATCGTGCTCAAATCGGATTTTATGAAAACGGCTCAACGCCGACCGGTTATGCGCACAAAGCTGCGTAATCTAAAAGACGGCAGCGTTTTGGAAAAGACCTTTAAGCAAGGTGACAAAGTTGATGCTGCCGATGTTAATCGCAGTCAGGCCCAATATCTCTACAAAGATGGAGAACAGTTTTACTTTATGGACCAGTCGACCTTTGAGCAGTTTTCTATCCCGTCTGATGTGGTTGCGGAGGCCGAGAACTATCTCAAAGAGAGTGAGATCAATACAATTTTAAATTTCTCGGGCACGCCTATCGCTATTGAGTTACCGATCAAAGTTGACTTCAAAGTTGTTGAGGCGCCGCCCGGCATCAAGGGTGACACCGCTCAGGGCGGTGTAAAAGAGGTGACGCTCGAGAACGGTCTCAAAGTAAATGCTCCGTTGTTTATCAAAGTGGGCGATACTATTCGGGTTAATACCGGTACCGGTAAATATTCTGAGCGGGCCGAGCAGGCCTAAGGCTATGGACGCGGTGATTCTTGCGGCGGGGCTGGGCACACGCCTGCGGCCGCTTACACTCGAGCGGCCCAAGCCGATGTTGATCATTGCCGGCAAACCGATTATTGAGCACAGCATTAAGATGCTCCCACCGCAGATTGATCGCGTGGTTTTGGTAGTCAACTATTTGGCAGAACAAATAGAACAGCACGTTGGTCAGTCATTTGCGGGGCGGTCTATAACGTATGTTCATCAAGAGGAGTTAGGCGGGTCGGGTGCTGCATTGAGCGCGGCACAATATGCCTTGCGCCCGGGCCAAAAGTTTTTGGTATTGATGGGGGATGATTTGTACAGCGGCGAGGATTTGCAAGAGATGGTGCGACATACAAATGCCATTTTGGTCAAAGAGGTCGCGGGCCCCGGTCGTTTTGGCACGGTAGAACTTGATGCGACGGGCATGGTCAGCGCGATTCGAGAGGCCGGCGACGGCAGCCCGCTCCCACCCTATCTGATTAATTGCGGGGCCTACACGCTCGACCATCAGTATTTTTTGTTGCCGGCGCGGTTGACTCCCAAGCGGGAGGTTGGCTTGCCCCAAACGATGACGCAGTTAGCGCACCTCTCCGCATCAAAGGGTGGCCCCAAACGTATCACTGCGGTCCGGGCAAAGGAGTGGAACTCGATCGGGACCCCGGAGGAGTTTGCTTTGGTAAAGGCGCTGCCGCGGTTTAGTGAGCATGCCCCTAAGAGCATCAGACCATGACCGAGCGCCCCGCTCTGATGGCTAAAAAAGCAACATGGAGAGCGCGCTTTGAGCGAGCCTGGCTGGCCCCGGTCGTTTGTCTGTTTGTAGTGACGGCGGAGTTCTCGCGCTATCTGAGCTTTAGCCGATTGGGAGCGCTGGTCTTTGCCCCGCGTAACTTTTTTATTCTGGGGATATTAACACTGGGCGCGTGGGCTGGACTGGCACTGATAAAAAAAGACGAGCGTAGCAACGTTGGACGCTGGAGATTACTGATCACGCCCGTGGTATTGCTGGGGTGGATTGGTTCTGCCTGGAGTATCTCAAGCTATCCAACCGCGACCCCAATAACGTTAGAGTGGCTAAACGGCACACTGTTACTGTTATTAATCGGTATCGGCGCCAGCGCAGGCACTGCGCGTAGACGTATCGCTACGGCCCTCGTTGTAAGCGTGGCGCTGATCGTTGGTATCGGCCTGATAGAAAAAATTACGGATACACATTTGCC
>JAUYIX010000035.1 GCA_030688115.1 bacterium | reverse complement strand
GTGGTCGGGACCTTGTTTAGGATGGTTCTCAGGCGCGTGCGGCTCTCGTACGTGCCGCGGCTGGCGATCGTGCTCACACTGGTCTCTTTTGCGATTTTGGGCTTACTGGCGATCGGGGCCTACACCAATCAAACAACTTTTGTGGCGCTTTCTATTTTTCCAATTTTGATCATGGTTGCTCTGGCAGAACAGTTTGTGGCCGCCCAAATAGAACAAGGTTTTTTATCGGCTGTGCTCTTAACGGCAGAGACGCTGGTACTTTCGATCGGCACTTATTACTTAGTCAGTTACGATCCCTTCCAGAGTTTGATATTGGCCTACCCGGAACTTATCCTCTTAACGATAGTAATTAACATCGTACTTGGCCGTTGGACCGGTCTGCGTTTGATCGAGTATTATCGGTTCCGCCAAGTGCGGCGATTTGCCAAGCTGCCGTAACCTTGGACCCATGGCACAAAAACTAACTATCCTCGGGATGAACGCGCGCAACTTGCGGTTCTTGCGCCCCTACAACCGGCGCCGGGCCGTGCGTATTGCGGATGATAAGCTGCTCACAAAACAAGTGCTTAATCAGCATGGGATTCCCAATCAAAAAATGTTTGCGGTGATTACACGCTCACATGATCTTAAGGAGTTCCGCTGGGAAAAACTGCCAAGCTCTTTTGTCATCAAGCCCACTCGTGGATTTGCCGGGGGTGGCATCGTTGTCATTAGACATAAAAAAAAGCTGCCTAAAGGTGAGGAGCTAACCTATATCGCTGCCGACAAATCCGAGTGGCCAATCTCAAAACTAAACGACCATATTCGCGATATTTTGGATGGCCGTTTTTCGCTAACCAGTTCTCCTGACCTGGCTTTTATCGAGGAGCGGATAAAGTTGCATCCTGCCTTTGAGACCTATACCTATCGTGGGATTCCTGACGTGCGTATTATTGTGTTCAACCGTGTGCCGATTATGGCGGCTGTGCGCTTGCCGACAGCAAAATCAAAAGGTAAAGCAAATATTACTATTGGGGCCGCCTACGTTGGGATTGACCTGGCCTCGGGTGCTGCAACAAATGCGATTTTAAAAAAGCCGCGCCGTCGCTTTATTACGCACCATCCGGATACCGGCGCAGACCTCCTGCAGATGAAGGTGCCCTATTGGGATGAGATATTGGACATCGCGGTGCGCTCCGGCGAGGCGAGCGGGTTGCGCATGATCGGCGTAGACATTGCGCTGGATCGTGACAAAGGGCCGGTGGTCATGGAGCTTAATGCCCGCCCCGGTCTGGAGATTCAGGTGGCAAATCTGGCGCCGCTGGGCAGCCGTCTTGAGCGCGTAGAGGGTATTAAGGTCCAGGATGACGCTAAAGCCATCCGCTTGGCTAAGGATCTTTTTGGTGGCGACATTGAGCGTTTAGTTGAGGATTTGTCGCACAAACACGTTTTGGGGGTGGTTGAGTCGGTAGAACTTGTCAGCACTTCGGGTCAGCGCAACAAAACGTACGCTAAGGTTGATACGGGAGCAGGATATACTTCAATAGACACCGACATGGCAAACAAGATTGGGTTTACGTCGATAAAATCCATTATGCAGGAGTACAAGCTTGGCGCCGCCATGAGCGCAAAACAAGCCCGCGATGCCAGCAAGACACTACGCTCTAAGATCCTTAATGCACACCGAGAGATTGCGGGGACCGCTCTCGTGCACTCAAGCCACGGATCGAGTTTTAGATTGCTTGTGCCGATTACCTATTATCTGGCCGGTGTAAAAGTGACCACGCGGGCGACCGTTGTTGAGCGCGAAGAGTTAGATTACCCGATGATTATTGGTCGGCGCGATCTTGATAACTTTTTGATAGACCCGACCATTAAGCGCGATACACGACCGGATGCACCGCGAACCATCCGCCCGTCCCAATCATCGCCACCAGCAAACTCAATAAAATAAGCTGAGTAGCCTCAACACCCGTTTTAGTAAGCGTTTTTTGTGAGGCCTCTCCTAAGTCGGCAGAAGAGCGGGGAGCTACGACCAGATTATCCCCGGAGCGCAAGACAATCCCCGTAACACTAACCTGTTCACCTTTTTTGGGAGGTTTACTGCTGATATCCGTATTTTTGCGAACCGATATAAGCAAATCATCCTCTTTATCGGTAATTCGGAAGGATTTGCTACTGCGCGCAGAGACCGTGCCGTTTACCTCAACCAGTCGACCAAGATGCCCGTCTTTGAGATCAGCGAGCGACACGTGTAATGGCTCAATGGTTTGCGCACCATCAACCTCGAGCGTATCCACAACGATCCGGATCTGCTTACTATATGTAGACACCTCTCCGGTAAGTGCGAGCTGGTCGCCGACAGCAAACTTTGGAGTGTCCGGGCCCACTTTTATGAGGCCGGCACCGGAAGGGTCGGTAACATGCGCCGTATTGCTGTAAAAAAGTCCAGCGGGGGTCGTGGCGGTAGCCAAGACACGCACGCGGGTGCCGGCCTCCATATCGTCGAGGTTAGCTAAATCCGTCAGCGGTGCCTCATCGTTTTGCTCAAGGTCCTCATCGATGTCCGGATCATCGTCTTGCTCGTCGGGGTTTGGCTCATCCGGAGTCTCGGGCTCGGTGACCGCAAGCTGGTTAGGTTTACCGGGTGTGAGCGTCTCGGTCCAGGTAAAAGCTCCGGACAATAGCGACCAACTTTGACCGGCAGGTGCATCGCCATACTCGGTTGTATCCAGCTGCTCTGACAAAGACCCGTCGTGCCACTGCAGCTCAAGCCGGTCGCCGTCATTATTGAGCGAGATACCCGTAGCGGATTTATAAAAAACACCAAAGGCTGATGGCGCAAGAGTGCCCTCCAAGGTGGCGGTTTTACCTGAGGCATCAACAAGCGCAATGCGTGAGAGATCAACCGGATCAGCGCCGGTGTTATTTAATTCGATAAACTCTTCTCCTTGGGCCGGGTTTGGCAATAGTTCTGACAAAATAAGCCCATGCGGAGGGATAACTGGCACAACCTCCTCGATCGTTCCAAGACTGAGATGGCTACTAATTTTTAACTCACTAAGGTCGCCCTCCAGATACGTGCGCGCAAAAGAGACCTCGCTGCCCGGATCACCGGTCCAAGAGTAGCTGTCACCGGTGCTCTGGTCAGTGCCATTGCGCAGCGTTACCCCATCAGCCGAGTTGGCCAGTGACAAGTTACCGCTGGCAACCGACAAAATCGCCAGGTCATCACTCTGGTCCAGGGCCAAGATCTGGTCGTTGTACTCCCCGGCATAATCTTTGTCGAGTACAAGCGCGATCTGACCGGGCTCGAGCTGCGTCGTGGTTTGTCCAAAAGGTAGCTCTCCCGCAAAAACTTTGAGCACCTGAGAGACCCCGGACCCATCTACAAAAAGCCAGTCCTCAATATCGATCGGCTCTGCGCCAATATTAATTATCTCGATAAGCTCACCCGTAGCCTCATTGAGCGCATTAGGCAAAATCTCGCTGATCAGCAAGGGGCCGCTCTGTACCTCCGCACGGCTCGTACGAGGCTGCGCCAGCCAACCAAGGCCGAGCGGTGCCACGAGAGCAACCAGCAAAAAGAGACGGATGAGTTTATGAGATTTTGGGGTATGGATGTTCATGTAGAACAGCGTAGTAGCCCAATGCTTAAAAAAAGACTAAAATACGCTTAACAAAATCTAAAGCAGACTGCTAACTCCCTATGAAAACCTCCTATTTTATTTTGACCTTACTTGGCGCCCTAGTGATAGGTGCCGGAATCGCAGCACTCGTCCTGTACTCGGGTAGCGCACAAACTCAAGTCGTAGGCACCCCGGCGCCCTGTACTATCAGTCCGCTGGATCAGGACGGCGACTGTCTACCAGGAGACCTCGATTATTACCCTTACGACGAGACGCGCTAGGCGGACCGGACGTTAATCAATATCAGGTAGTTGGTTGCCCAGGCGCTCAACGGCGCGATCGCTGGGCTGTTCTCCCCGTGAGATAGCACCACTAATCTCTTTTTTAGTGCGCTCCTCAAGTGCGGTCTGCCGATCAATGATTTTTTTCTCGACCAGATAAGGGTCGGGCATATAGCGGAACTCCAGCAGCTCAGTCGTACCGGCGGTCTGCACAAAAATTGTCCCATACCCCAAAAAAGTGCCAAAGATACCCTTTACTTTGCTCTGTACGTCCTGCACGGTCGACAAATCAAGCTCGGTAATTTGCCGGTTGAACAAACTACGCTGCTTGATCTGCACGATGCGCTCATTAGACAAAATCCAGACGTCAAGATAGTAGTCGATAAATTTTACGTATAAAAATAGCCAGGCCAGCAAAAGTACGATCCCCGTCACGGTAATCAACACCAAGCGCGGAATCCCATCGGTAAAATCAAGCGGGGTAACGCGCACGATCACGATTGCCGCAGCAATGTAGGCTGCAACCAGGGCCAGGACCGCCAGCATAGAGCTAAAAAACTGGATCCAATGGCGCCGCGTAAAGATTAGTATTTTCTCATCACTGCGTTGGCCGGGATAAAGGTTGTTGCGATCTAACATGGGTTTTAGGCTAACGGAAAAGCAAGAAAAGTAAGCGTGATAAGCACGCCACTTCCAATTAAAAATAGGATCAAGGCCGGGTAGGTTAGTTTGTCGCTCTTAAAGCCGTACTTGAGAGCGTGGTATATGGCAAACAGCCCATACAAAAGATAAAAAGCCAAAAAGGCTAAAAAAATAATCAAGAGGATAATTCTGAGGACATCAAAGCTCAAAAAATCCATCAGGCTAACTTAAGTTGCGTTATTGTTTTTGGCATTTGCATACCTACATGAGTATACGCTTTTTGGGTGGCGACGCGACCGCGGTGGGTGCGGTCGATCAAGCCGGCCTGGAGTAAAAACGGTTCGACCACATCGAGTAGGCTGTTCTCATCCTCACCGATGCTGGCAGCGATGGCGTTGATCCCGACCGGTCCGCCACCAAACCGCTCGACCAGCGTCTTGAGATAGGCCTGATCCAGGTTATCGAGGCCGACTCGGTCGACCCCCAATTGGTCCAGGGCGGCCTCGGCAACGGGTTTGGTAATGGTCGGCTCTCCGGCCACCTCGGCAAAATCGCGTACGCGCTTGAGTAGGCGGTTGGCGATGCGCGGAGTCAAGCGCGCGCGGCCGGCCAACGCCTGCACGGCTCCCGGTTCTATTTTGATAGTAAGTATTTTGGCAGAACGGTTCAAAATCAAGGCAATGTCATCGGGCGTATAAAAGCTGAGCCGATAAATACCGCCAAAGCGATCGCGTAAAGGCCCCGAGAGCATTCCAAGCCGGGTGGTTGCTCCGATCACCGTAAATTTTGGTAAGTCCAGTCTCAGCGAGCGCGCCCCGGGCCCTTTACCGACTACCAAATCGAGCGCGTAATCCTCCATGGCCGGATATAGTATCTCCTCGACGGTGCGGTGCAGTCGGTGAATCTCGTCGATAAATAGGATGTCGCCCTCTTTGAGGTTGGTGAGCATGGCCGCCAAGTCACCCTGTCGCTCGATGGCCGGTCCGCTGGTGACCACTAAGTGCACGCCCATCTCGGCGGCAATAATATGTGCCAGCGTGGTTTTGCCGAGGCCGGGAGGGCCCGAGAGCAGTACGTGTTCGATCGGCTCGCCCCGCTTTTGCGCGGCCGTCAAAAATACCCGCAAGTTTTTTTTGAGCGCGCTTTGGCCAACAAACTCGTCAAGATTTTTAGGACGCAAATTTAGCTCGAGGGTGGCCTCACTGCGCCGCACCTCGGGCTCGGCCACCCGATCGCTCATCACCCCTTTTGTATTACGGTCCTTGGCACCCGAGATTGGTCCGGCCGTGCGTTGTATTGCCATGTAATCAGTATATCCATAGTTTGGCAGAACCCCAAAGGACATCCTTAAGCCGATATTTGGGGTTAAAAAAGGCCAGTGGGACAGGCGTATTGTCGTAATGACAAGCGATCTGTCGTCCCACTGGCTAAAAGATTGGCAGATCGACAAGAGGCCGTACGTATAAGAACAGAGGCCCCAACGTCGATCTGCCAAAAAGGAGGCCGCAGCGGACATTCCCATCCACGTCCAAAACAAATGAGTCAACGTCCGCTGCGGCCAAAACTAAGATCTAAAAAGTACAAGCGAGGGTTTGGACAAATTCACAATCGCAGACATATATATCGTCGTCCGCACCCTCTCTCAAAACTCCACTAAAGAATCTTGAGAGAAGGAGGTAGGCGCACAATGGTTACATCGTGTTACACGGGACCTGCCGTGCGCCTACCAAGAGAATTGCGAGTGAGACACGTTCCACAACGTTTAACAGTAACACTCTCGTCTCACTCGCAAAAAGGATGGCCGACCACAAACAAAGACTCGCTAATGCACGAGGGACAACGTGGTTAGGCCAATAGGTGACCGCTTGGACAATCTGTACTTCGTAACAGCCTTGCGAGCGTCCTTGCGGTCATTGAGTCTAAAAAAGAGCGAGGGTTTGGACATTTGTTTATTCGTAGACAAACAGCCCGTCGTCCGCACCCTCTCTCCAAGCTCATCCCCTGCACTTTTTGCAACCGGATGAACCTCGAGAGAAGGAGCCAGTGGAAGTACGTTCCACTGGCTAAGAGATTGGCAGATCGACAAGACCGGCATCGTCGCGTGACAACAGGCCACACGTCGATCTGCCAAAAAGGAGGCCGCAGCGGGCAGTAAGCCTTACGTGTTTACACAACGCAAAACGTCCGCTGCGGCCAAAATAAGATCTAAAAAGTACAAGCGAGGGTTTGGACAAATGTGCGGTCGTCTTCTACAACCGTAACAGCGTCCGCACCCTCTTTTGCGAGTTCATCCAAAGATTAACCCACAAAAGAGAGAGGTAGGTGCAACACGATGTTGCACCTACCTACTATTACCTGACTAAAGAACAAAAGGTGAGGAGGACAACCTCCTACTCGTCCATACTCGGGACGTCAAATGAAACGTCCCCCTCACCACACACTACGCGACCGACTCGTCCTTGATCTCGGACTCCTCGGCCCCGGGGTCCTCGACGAGAGTGAATTCGCCGCTGCCCGCGTCCGGCTGGGGCGGCATCATCCACTCGTAGGCCAGGTCATTCACCGGGATGCCCTCTTGGATGCACTTTTCGAGGTACGTCCAATCCCGCCAGAGGGTCTCCACGAACTGCGTGATCGTCCTCCACTTGGCAGAGTTGTGCACGTGTCCGTTAGTCCAGAGCGTGCGGACCCTAGACTTTTTGGTCACAACCGGCTGCCCGTTGTCGAACCGCACCACCGCCTCCTCGACCTCGATCGGCTCGGGATGCACGGCGCGGAAGTGCGCCTTGTTGGCGAGCAGCCGCTGTCCCCAATGGGATCCGGGCCGCCTGTTGCACTGTTCCGCTAACAGGTACAGCCCCTGCCGCCCATCAGCGTGCCAGTTGGCATGCGCCCCCTTCCGTCGCCGGGGGAACTGCACACTGCGCGGCCGGTCACCGTACTTGCCACCGCGCATCACGTGAGCCCCAAGATAGGCCTTGAGCTTGTGCTTGGTGGCAAAGAGCCGTACGTCCTTGACCGCCACGAGTATCCGCGTTGCGATCATGACTCCGACTCCGGTGAGGTTCTTGAATAGCACCTGGTATACGTCGTACTTCTTGATCGCCGCCGCCAACTCCTTCTCTCTGGCCTTCTCCTCGTCGGAGTGCGCCTTGAAGATCTTGTTGTTAGCCCGGTGCTCGCCATACAGAACCTCCAACTCACGCTCTGGGTAGTCGCCATCAGGGTCAAGGTAGAGCCGGTTCTTCATATTATGACGGATGCGCTGCTCGCACTTGATCCGCTCATGCTGGATGATCTGCCGGCTCCTGTACTTCTCGACCAGATCGATCATGTCCCGCTCGCGCGGAGTGACCGGGTAAAAGAGATCCATGTTGTCGCGGAGCAGTTCCGCCACGATCAGGGAGTCGTCGTCCTTGGACGTCTTGTCCGTGAGGGGGGTCGGCTGGTTATCGAGCCCCAGCTTGGCACTGCGATGCTCGCTCAGGGTCTTGGAGTTGAGCCGGTACGCTGCCGCACCGATCCTTTCACCGCGGCGGGAGAGAGCGTAAGCAAGCGGGTTGGCGGACCCGGAGAGCACGAGGCCCACCTGGTCCTCCGCCTGATACCCGTCCCACTCGATGGGGATGCGGGCGATCTGGACGTCGGTCTTCTTGGTCTCGGGGTTCTGTCGGGAGATGTGCTCCTCGAGGTTGACCCCGGCCTTAGCCCTCTTCCAGATGATCTGGTGCTGAGGGATGAGTGAGATGTCCTCGCCGGCCTGGCTGACCCGGTACTTGGTTGGGTAGCGACCCCGGAGCCAGTCGTACTCGGCCTGCTCGGTCTCAAGGTCGTAGCGCCGGACCTTGCCCTGCTCGTCCAGGATGGCGACCTGCGTCGGTCGCGCCTCCTTCTTGGCGGTCTGCTTGATGCGGTAACGGATTCCGATGTATCTCATGTCAGCTCCTTCTTTTGGAATGACCTTTCGGTCTGCTTTTTAACTCCAAAGGAGTATTTGATAACGATCGCGACTAGAGGGTGAACTCGCGATCACATAGTTACTCGGACCCTCTCTTGAGACTCATCTCTGTTGCAGATTTTGCAAACGGATGAACCTCGAGAGAAGGAGCCAGTGGGACAGTCTATCAATCGTCTCGCGACAATCTCATTGTCGTCCCACTGGCTAAAAGATTGGCAGATCGACAACAGACGTGTCGAAGTAACACAACGACGAACGTCGATCTGCCAAAAAGGAGGCCGCAGCGGACAACTCTCGAAACGTTTTTACAACACCTCCAACGTCCGCTGCGGCCAAAACTAAGATCTAAAAAGTACAAGCGAGGGTTTGGACAGAAGGTCGATCGTAGACAAGAATCCTCTCGTCCGCACCCTCTCTCAAAACTCCACTAAAGAATCTTGAGAGAAGGAGGTAGGCGCACAATGATGGCATCGTGTTACACGGCACCCTGCGTGCGCCTACCAAGAGAATTGCGAGTGAGACATCATCGCTGACGTTTAACAACGACTCCCTCGTCTCACTTGCAAAAAGGATGGCCGACCACAAACGAGGACTCGATATGCACGAGGGGCAACGGGTTCGGCCAAAAGGTGACCGCTTGGACAAACTCTCATTCGGTAACAGTATCAAGAACGTCCTTGCGGTCATTGAGTCTAAAAAAGAGCGAGGGTTTGGACAGGAATCCATTCGTAGACAATCTTCCTTCCGTCCGCACCCTCTCTCCAAGCTCATCTCCTGCACTTATTGCAACCGGATGAACCTCGAGAGAAGGAGCCAGTGGAAGTACGTTCCACTGGCTAAGAAATTGGCAGATCGACAAGGTATCATCGTCGAGTGACCGACAGCGGGGCGTCGATCTGCCAAAAAAAGTGCAATCCAGAACCGCAAAATACTACACTTTATCCTGGACTTGTCAAGGGCCACCATAACAAAGCTTGTTTTGTGGATTCAGGGCCTGTAGCATCAAAAATCGAGTCGCAAAACCAAAAGAGGAGGCTTTATGGCACTCATAAAGGCGGTTGTTCCTTGTGCAATATCCGGCGTAGTCTTACTCCGGCTCAATCGGTTCTCCGACCATCGTGGTCACTACACCCCGCTGTTTGCGGTCAATGAGCTGACACGGGTCAAAGAACTGCGTCGCTATAAGTTCAACATTGTGGCAGCGGGAGAGTCGCAGTCGAGGCCAAACGTGGTGCGCGGGTTCCACATTGCCAAGCGCTACCACAAGTACATCCACCTGACGTACGGAAAGGCCTGGGCGGCGATCATGGACTGCCGACCGCGA
Organism: bacterium; assembly: GCA_030688115.1. Classification (GTDB taxonomy): domain Bacteria; phylum Patescibacteriota; class JAUYIX01; order JAUYIX01; family JAUYIX01; genus JAUYIX01. The sequence continues at coordinate 7,341 of JAUYIX010000035.1, read as the reverse complement.
TCCAAAACCTTTGGGCTGATCGTACAAATTTGGCTAGACCGCAACTATGTGCTGATCGTGCCGGCGGGTTGCGGTAACGGGTTCCAAGCTTGTACCAAGGTCCGCTATCTGTACCTGACGACGGGTATGTGGACGCCAAGTGCAGAGCGCGGTGTCTCATACAAGGAGTTCTCCTGGCCCAGGCCGCCGATAGTCTCAAAGAGGGACCAGGACTATAAGCCTTTCCGGATTGAGTTTGCTCGCGAGATTAAGGCTCGTCGGCGGCGCTCCGGACCGGTATATCCGCGGCTCCCCGTGCAAGGGCGCTACCAGACGGTCTGGGTCTAGCTGGTGTGAGGTCGCTACTTGACATCAACGCCGCATCCTGCTAGGATGCGGCGTTCTTTTGTATTGTAAAAGGAAACGCGCGAGACCACTCTTTTTTGTGGCCGCGTGCGTTTTTGCATTTTACTCGGATTGTCTAACTCGCCGGTTAGGACCCCTAAGCAATCAATGGTGGGGAAAGATAAGGATGAGGTGGCCCGTAGGCTTGCCCTACGCTCCTGCTCCCTCACCCCTTGATTTCCTTGCTTTGCTTAGGGCTCCCAGCCGGTGATTTTTTTGCCAGGCAGGGGTGTGGCGGGGTGTAGTGCCCTCCGTCACTAAAAAAGAAGGAGAAAGGGAAGTATGAACACTTCAAACGACGAAAGGTTTTTCGAGCTACTCGACGAGCTCGAGGAGGTATTGAGTGACGACCGCGATGAGAGCCTCGCTTTGATGGGTCCGGAGCTCAACACGTTCATGCTCTGGCTCAATAACCAGCGAGAGCACATCCGTGAGCTCCGCAGCATGCGGGGCGGAGGGGACTACAAAAAGTCCTAGCGCCCTAGTAACCCGCCCAGCACACTTACGCACCCCGGGGGACATTGTTCTCTCGGGGATGCTTTTTTATTAGCAGTCTCTCGTCCCTCGTCTGATCTTTAATCGTCCTCGCTGCCCTCGAGTTTAAACTTAGCGGCCGGCTGAAAACTGGAGAAAAACTCCACCTCGCGAATCACCTCACCGGTCGCGTCATCCCGGACGGTATAGGTAAAGACGGTGGATCCTCCCGCATAAGGCGAGCCACTTATGCGATAGGGTCCGTCGATGGTCGTGGTTCTACCTGAGTCGGTGCCATAAAAATCAACATGCGCGCCCAGCTCATCATCAAGATAAGCGTTGATTAGGATATGTCCGCCGGTGTCATTGATAAATCGTAAATCCGGGTGATCGTCATAGAGCGTCGCCTCAACCCCAAAGTCCGGGTAAGGCGCCAAATAGTGGCCGACCTCAAAAGCGTGGTTAGCGCGCTCAGTAATTTCCAGGCCTGCGTCCATGGCTGCCCTAAACAAGGTAGAACCAACCTGACACAACCCCCCTCCATACTCCGGGCGCAGTTTGTTTCCGGTGATAACCAACTCCGGAACATAGCCGTTGTACCCATCGATCGGGGCGATTGATTTGATCGTGGAGAACTCCTCACCCGGAGCAATTACGAGTCCCGAGAGCAACTCAAAACCTCGATTGATATTGTGGATGCGGTTACCCGAGCTATTGGTCGAGTCACTCCAGCCACTGGCAATCAGAGTTGTAATCCCAAGCTCATCGATAATCTCCTCGTTGATGGCCGGTTTTTTCTCGACCAGGTTTAGGCGGACGTGCGGCTCAGGAGTTGCCACCGCAAAGAGCATCTCGCTGACCGCAGCACTAATATCAACGCCGGTGCCGGCCTTGCTGGGTTTTGTCACCTTGACTTGGTTATCTTCAAAAGCTAAGCGAGCGTTTTCTCCTGCGACATCCAGGTCGGCCGCCGCTGTCTCAAGCAGCCAGTGTGATAGTTTTTCTCGGTTGATACCAACGACCGGCATGTGCTTTGGGAGATCGCTAGAGACAAAAGAGCCAAAGTTTTGGGGTGGCAATAAAAGTGTATAGGGATCGGTAGCCTGATCACCGCGACGTTTTTGATCAAAAGGAGTTACGGTGATCGAGGGGAGTTCGGCCGTGTCAGCCTCAAGTGACTGCCCTTTTTTTGGTTTAGGTTTTGGCAAGCCGCAAGCGCAGGCAGCCTTGCCCTGCACCTCGATTGGTTTGATCGTCACAAACTCCAACCAGGCTCCCAGCTCATCACGCGACGGTGAGTAGTTTTTATCACCATAGTAAAAATTTAATCCCGACCCCAAAATTTGCTCGGCCAGTCGTTTGCTGTCTACCAGATCCTCGAGTTGGGCCTCAGGCTCGGTCGGGCCGAGTGCGAGTGTGACGTCGCGGTGGTCGAGCATACGAGCGACGGTATCCAGCTGCTCACTAACCGGGCCGCGGATAATCTCATTGCCAAGCTCAGGGGGGAGCTCTTGTATCTCTCCCTCGTTTAGGGACAGTCGAGCGTCCTTAGCCGGATGTTCGATCGATAAAAAAGCGGTCTCAAAAGCGTTGTCTAAAATATCGGGATCATAACCGGCTTGTAGGGGGAGTGCCCCGCCACCAAAGGCAACACTGACCTGGTCGGCCACATTTTTGAACCGATTACTGTCATGTCCCAGCGCAAAAGCCTGTGCGGCACTGGCCTCAACGTCAATCAACAGACCGAGCTCCTCAGCGCTAAGCTCAAAGCGCTTGGACACGCCCTCCTGGCTTGTCCCTAAAAATACAAATGGTTCTGCCAAAAAAGTGTCGACGGCTGTCTTAATCAGGTCGCGTGCATCGCTCTGATTTAATCCACTGACGTCCACTCCACCCACACTAACGCGCGGCAAAATGGTCCGGTCTTGTGAGACCGACTGGGACCAGGCCCCGGCACTCGTACCCGTGCCCAGGGCGACAAGCGAGGTGACCAGGATTACAAACCACTTGCTGCCCGCCCAATGCGGCTTGCGCACGAGTTGGAGCTGGTTAGAGGATGTATTTGGCTTGTTAGACTGCTTCTCCACCAACAGAACTTTGCAATAATTTCACAAAAAGTCAAGTTGGCCGCGTCGCTACGCTGCAATCCTTGCAGGAGTCTTTGTGGCCGACTTTGTGCCGGCTTTAGTGTCAGGACGGCCGGCCTTAAAGGAGAACTCTTTGTTTTTGCCGCCATACCCCACCTCGATCGTTTGTCCGGACGTATACTCGGATGCCAAAAGTTTTTCTGAGAGAGCGTTCTCGATGTGGCGCTGGATAACACGTCGCAGGGGCCGTGCGCCAAAGGTTGGATCATAGCCTTGCTCGATCAGCGCATTTTTTGCCTCGGTACTTACTTTGAGTTTAATGTTTTGTGCACGTAGTAGTTTTTCGACCTCTTTGAGCATGATCTCGACGATGTGGCGAACCTGTTGCTTATCAAGAGCGTGAAAAACAATCACCTCATCGATACGATTCAAAAACTCCGGGCGGAATACTTTCTTGAGTTCGTCCTGTAATTGATCTTTAAGTTGCTCATGTGAGCGCCGACTCTCCTTAGAGACGCTAGTCTCGGTCTCACCGTCAAAACCAAACTTAGTGCCGGTCTTTTGTTGGATAAGCTGCGACCCGATGTTGGAGGTCGCAATGATAATCGTGTTTTTAAAGTCGACCATGCGCCCTTTGGCATCGGTCAATCGGCCATCCTCAAGGATCTGCAACAAAATGTTGAACACATCGGGATGCGCTTTTTCTATCTCGTCTAAGAGGATCACCGCGTAGGGCTTTTTGCGGACGCGCTCGGTCAGTTGGCCACCCTCCTCGTAGCCAACGTAGCCCGGGGGAGAACCAACTAGACGCGATACGGTATGCCGCTCCATATACTCGGACATGTCGACCCGGATCATGGCCTCCTCATCACCAAAGATCAGCTCGGCCAGAGCCTTAGCCAGCTCGGTCTTACCCACACCGGTCGGTCCCAAAAATATAAAGGAACCAATCGGGCGTTGTGGATCTTTAAGTCCCGCCCGTCCACGCCGGACCGCTTGCGCCACCGCGGTAACCGCCTCATCTTGACCGATAATGCGCTCATGGAGGCGCTTCTCAAGCTTGAGGAGTTTTTCTACCTCTTCTTCTGCCAATTGTGTAACGGGGATTCCGGTCCACTCGGACAAAATCTTTTCGATATCGTTTGAGGTTAAGGTTGGCTGACCGGTTGACTTGGTTTTTTTCCAACTCGACTCAAGTTCTTTAAGTTCCCCCTGGATTAAAGTGATTTGCTTACCAAGCTTAAGTACCTTAGAGCGGTTTTTACCTTTTGAGGCGGCCTCTTTTTCTTTTTCCAGTTTGTTTGAGAGGCGCTGTTTTTCTTTTATCTGCTCAGGGACGTTGATTGAGGCCAGGCGCACTTTGGCGGCACCCTCGTCCATAAGGTCGATAGCCTTATCCGGCAAAAAGCGGTCAGTGATGTAGCGATCCGAGAGTGAGGCGGCGGCTACGATGGCCTCCTCGGTGATCTTAACTTTATGGTGGGCCTCGTAGCGGTCACGCAGGCCGCGTAAAATCTCGATGCTGTCTTGGACGTTTGGCTCTTCCACTAAGATAGGCTGAAACCGTCGCTCAAGGGCGGCGTCTTTTTCGATATGTTTTTGGAACTCATCCAGTGTTGTCGCACCAATCGCCTGCAAGTCACCGCGCGCGAGGGCGGGCTTGAGCATGTTAGCTGCATCAATGGCGCCCTCGGCCGCCCCGGCCCCGATCAAAGTGTGCAGCTCGTCGATAAAGAGGATGACCTCTTTTTGGGTAGCCGCGATCTCTTTCATTACTTTTTTGACGCGATCCTCAAAGTCACCCCGATGTTTGGTGCCCGCGATCATGCCTGATAGATCAAGCGCCAACACGCGTTTGCCTTTTAAAGTCTCAGGGATATTGTTGGAGGTAATGCGCTGTGCCAGCCCCTCAACCACCGCGGTTTTACCAACGCCCGGCTCTCCAATTAAGACAGGATTATTTTTGGTACGTCGCGACAGGACCTGAATAACACGCGCAACCTCTTTGGCGCGTCCAATAACCGGATCCAACTTACCCTCACGCGCCATCTCGGTAAGATCACGGGAGAACTCATCCAATGTTGGGGTGGTGCTGCGCGTTTTGCGTCGTTTGGTACCGGTGCCGACAAAGCTGACTACAGCAGCACGTGCCTTTGTGTGATCGACACCATATTTGGCAAAAACCTGCGCGCCGAGCCCTTCACCCTCTCTGATTAAGCCCAAAAGGATATGCTCTGATCCAACGTAGTTGTGCTCCATATTGCGCGCCTCATGAAAAGCCAACTCTAAAACACGTTTAGCACGCGGGGCGAGGTCAAATTGTTCTACCGGCTCGGTGCCGGGAGTTATGTTCTCCTCGATGTAACGGCGCAGATCCTCCGGGTTGATCCCAAAACCGGTAATGATTTTGTAGGCTACCTCCTTCTCCTCAAGCAGGCCCAAGAGTAGGTGTTCGCTATCAATTTGACGGGCTTTAAACGCCCGCGCCGCCTCGACCGCTTTATCTAAAACAAGCTTGGCGCGCTCCGAAAAATAATCAACGATGTTGACGCGCTCGGGCTGTTGCAGCATGGCCTCGTTGGGTGCCGGCGCTCCGCCGAGCAGACTGGGTCCGCCGCCAAAAAAACTTTGCATAAACGAGTCACCGCCAAAAAACATGCGATCCTCGGCACAGGAGTGACACATGTGCAGTCGGTGCACTTTTCCGTTAACCGACTGTCTGATAGCGATAGAAGCGGGGCGTTGACCGCAGGATTGACAGAGCATGGGGTAGTTTGGTGAGCTTAGTGGTTTGGCACTCTCTAAGTACGAGTGCTAATTAGAAAGATATCGCCTGCGCCATATTGCGTCAAGCGTGCTAGCGGCTCCATTCGCATTTTGTTCACGGCGGTCGAGCTCAGCGCTTATCGCGGATTGCTAACCTTGATGCGCTTGGTTTTGGCTTTGGTCGCCTTTGGCAAGATAACTTTAAGCACGCCGTCTTTTAGCTCGGCGCGCACTTTGTCTCCGTCAACATCAAGTGGCAAAATTACCGAGCGACTAAAGTTGCCCCAGTAATTTTCTTGATAAAAGTAATCTTCTTGTTTGGCCTCGGCCGGATTGGTGCGTGATCCGCGGATCGTTAGCAAGTCGTTGTTTAACGTGATCTCCAGATCAGGAGATTTTACCCCGGCAATCGTTGAGAGAACCACAACGTCATCCGGACTTTGGTACACATCGATTGTAAGTTGGCCCTCCTCCTCCTCGGTGTCCTGAGTTTGGGTAACTTGGATTTGCTCCTCGAGTTCGGGAGAGATGTCTGTTGTCAGAGAAGTGTCTGTTGGCATTGCGGTGGAAGTTTGAGATGTATTTTGAAATTCGGGCATGGACCCTCGAGCTCCTTTTTAATGAATCACTCACTTGTTGCGTACGGATAGTATAAAGGAGGAGCGGCTTGTGGACAACACACCAGGCAACTTGGCAGTGGAAAAGTCAACGGCGCGGTGTTCTACCTGTGGATAGCCTTACTTTGTGGGCTCTGCAACGTCTTTTTTTTGCAGGGTGCGCACAAACTGATCGAGAACCAAAAAAACGATCGCCATCATCAGGAGCAGCACCGAGACCTTAGAGTTGGACTCTGAGAGGGCCACCACGTCGTACAGGCCGTGCAAGGCGATCCCGATGATCAGACCAAGTACGATCAGCCAGCCTTTGCCCCGCTTGGCAAATTTGGCCATACCCATAAAGTAACCGACTATTCCGGCCGCCAAAGCATGCAATAGCGTCGCCGTCACAAATCGCAGCGGTAAAACCGAGGCGCCCTCACCCAGCACGATTAAAATGTTTTCTACCGTGGCAAACCCCAGCGAGGCCACCACCATATACATCACGCCATCCAAGCGCTCATCAAAAACCTTATGGTTGAACACGCTCATATACACCACGACAAACTTTGCCAACTCCTCAACGGGGGCGACTACCAAAAGCGCACCGATGATCGAGGCACCGGAAAATCCCGGAGCGCTAAAACCGATATAGAGATCGATCGTGTACTCGATAAAGAGTGCCGGCAAGGTTACCAGCATGCCCAATAAAAACACACGCCAGATAAAACGCTTGGGCTCGGGATGCGCGCGATCCTGACGCAAATACCACCACAACCAAAAAAGGCTGGGCAAAAGGGCGAGCAGGATGTTGCGGACGGTAATGAGCCACTCCATTGAGTACCCATGGTACCCTAGCGGTGCATGCTTAGCGAACGTGCAGCCTCCCATACGCTCAGGCGTCTTTGCCAAGAGCCACTCTATGCTCCCGTTGTTAACTTACAAAATGATCCGGGTGTAGGTGTTTTTGTGGTGGGCGGAGCCGTGCGTGATGTGTTGCTAGGCCGCCCTATTAGATATCTTGATTTTGTTGT
>JAUYIX010000059.1 GCA_030688115.1 bacterium | reverse complement strand
GGAGTGGCATCAGATTTATCCACGTTTTTACTGTATACGTTTTTTGAGTTCCGTAACCAGCCGAGCCAGCGGCACGATCTCCTGAACACCGTTAACCATGTCGCGCATGATAATCGTCTCGTCCATGGCCTCTTTTTGGCCGAGAATCAAGGTGATTGGGACGTTCAATTTAGTGGCCTGCTCAATTTGTGTGGTGATTGCATTTTTGCCAAAGCCCTCAACTACGCGAATGCCGCCCTCGCGCAGCATCTCAAAGACCGAGAGGGCCTTTTTTTTGGCCATGGCCGATAGTTGCGCCAGATATACGTCTGCTTTGCGTGGGTTGGCAATTTTAATAGCTTGCTCTTGTAACGCAAGCACCAGGTTGTCAACAAATCCGGTTATGCCCACCGCCGGCGTTGGTCGGCCCCCCATTTTTTCTATCAGGTCGTCGTAGCGGCCACCCTCAAAAAGCACTCGCGGGCGGTCGGTTTTTTCGGTTACCACACTAAAGACGGTGCGAGCATAATATTCTATCTCCGGTACCAGCTGCGGATTGAGACTGTAAGGGATCTCAAGGTCGTCCAAAAACTCGAGCGTCTCAGTAAAATGTTTGTGGCAAGTCTCACAGAGATGATCAATGATCTGCGGTGCATCCTTGGCGATACGCTCGCACTTCTCCTCTTTACAGGTCAAGAGGAGCATTGGGTTTGAGGTACGTCGCTTACGACATTTTTTACAGAGTGCGTTGTCACGCGACTCATAAAACTCCTTGAGCTGTTGGATATACTCCGGGCGACAATCAAGACATCCCACCGTGTTGACTTGAATAACCACGTCGGCCAGTCCGAGTCGCTTAATAATTTTGTGAGCCATTTGGATCAGCTGCGCATCCAGTACGGCATTTTTTTCGCCGATCAACTCAAACCCAAACGAGAGCATCTCGCGTAATGCACCATGACCGAGCGGCACGACTCTAAAGATCGCGCCATGCGTCCATAAGCGCACCGGCTTGTCTTGCCGGGAGAACTTATCTTGTGCAAACGCACGTGCCAGACCGGTACGGTGATCCGGTCGTAATGCGACCGCGTCGCCGCTTTTACCGGTCACTCTAAAAAGCTGGTCCTCGATACTGTCAGTCTCCGCACCTAACCCTCGCGAGAGGTTGGCTACTTTTTCTAGTACGGGTGTTTGGACACGCTTAAGCTCGTGCGTAATCGCAATACTCTCAGCCTGGAAAAGAACCCAGTCGACATACTGCATCCGATCCGGGAGCGCATCCATGGTCCCCGGCACCAGTCCCTCGGGAGGCGTATGCTTAAAACGTCGTTGTTCTACCTCCTCCTCGGCAACGGCCAACTGAGGCTGAGTGCTGGAAGGGTTTTGGTTATTTGCTGTCTGATTTTTTGGTGTATCGGGCATGATTGCTAATAAATTGGTGTCTGAATTGTCTCGGCGCGATCAAACGGATATGCTCTAAACCAGGCCCGACCGATGATATCTGAGCGTTTGATGGGCCCCCAGGAGCGTGAGTCGCTTGACGCGTCGCGGTTATCCCCCAAAACATAGTACTCATCCTCGCGTAATACAACCTCTTGATTAGAACCGAGTGTGTTAGAAGCGCTTGTCATTAGATACCCGGACTCATCCAACGTCAAGGTCTCGCCATCACTGACTTGAATGCGATCGTCTTTGATGTTGACCGTCTCACCCGGCAATCCAATAATTCTTTTAATAAAGAACTGCGAGCGATCGCGCGGAAAACGGAAAATCACAACCTCACCGCGCGTCGGCTCTCTAAACCTAAATGAGATCTCGTCGACGATTAGATAGTCGTCATTCAAAAAGCTCGGATGCATGCTGTCACCATTAACCTCAAAGGGCTGGATCACAAAAAAGCGGATCGGTCCGATGATCAGTAGCGCCACAAGTACTACTTTTGCGACCTCAAAGACAAACCTCCCCGTCGCCCCAAAAAAGCGTCGCGACGCGCTTGGTGCTGGCTGAGTCCGCTGTCGACCCTTACCGCGTGAGCGGGGTGGCACTATGTAATCGTTATCAGGCAAAACCATGAATAGGATTGTATAATAGCAGCGTGTTGGACACTTGTGAACTGGTTGTAAAAGAGGCCCCGGTTTTGGCCTCTCGTGCAGTTGACCAAACCGTTAACTCCTCGTACAGTAATGCTCACGAATGAAGAGCTACCCACGTTTAGACGCCCTGCGCAAGAAGGACGCTGACTCGGCCGTGACTCAAGCCACAGCCAGCTCAAAACCGCCCCTGGCGAGCAACCCGCTCGTCGTAAAAAAGCTCAAACGAGCGCGCGGCAAGCGTACGGTGCTTAAAGTTGCACTGGTCGCGGTAGCGCTCATGCTTGTTTCTGGTACGGTTTTTGGCGCCCGCATGCTGACCGTCGGTAACGGTATTTTTGGAGGACAAAGTGACGGGTTTTTCTCGCAACTGCGGGCGCTGTTTGGGGATAGCCAAACACTGCAGGGCGAGTCGGATGATCGCGTCAACGTCTTATTGTTGGGAATCGGTGGCGAGGGCCACGACGGCCCCAATCTAAGTGATACAATCATCGTCGCCTCGATCAAACCAAGCACCGGTGAGGCAGCCATGCTCTCGTTGCCGCGAGACTTGTATGTGCCGATTAACCAAGGTGGCTACAACAAACTCAATGCCGCCTTTGCTTTTGGTGAGGAGTTTGGCTATCCGGGTGGTGGCGCTCAGCTTGCCACCGAGACCGTACAAGAGATCACCGGTCTTGAGATCCCGTATTATGTGGTTGTCGACTTTAAAGGTTTCGAGAAAATAATTGACGACTTGGGCGGCTTAGAGATCGATATTCCGCGCCCCTTTTACGACACCTTACACGCCATTCAATACGACGCCGGCCCAACACATTTTAACGGTAACGACCTGCTCTATTTTGTTCGGGCTCGCTATGTTGATGGACCTGAGGGCGGCGACTTTGCTCGCGCCGGCAGAACACAACTCGTCGCAAAGTCCTTACAACAACGCGCACTCACGCTTAACCCTGTCTCCGACTTGAGTACGATCACAAGTATTTTGCAAAACCTGGGTGATCATGTTCGTACTAACCTGCAGCCATCTGAGTTACGACGGGTCTACGAGCTCATACACGAGATGTCCCTTGAGGAGATCCACAATAAAGTCGTCGATGAGGTCGAGACCGGTTTGGTCTTTGGCGATAGCGTGGTTTTGGACGGTCTCAACATCTCGGTTTTGTCCCCGACCGACCCAACGTTTGGTGATATCCAAGACTATGCTGCTAACGCCTTTGAGGCAGAACTGGCCAAGCCGGAGGATGCAACGCTGGAGGTTCATAATGGGACCGAGACGGTTGGATTGGCTACCAGTTTTGAGACGCTAGCGGTGACCGACATCCCTGTGATCGCCGTCGATAATGCTGATCTATCGGACTACAACGACACGTTTATCGTCGATAATACCGGAGGCTCGCTGCCGATTGCGGTCGAACAACTAAAAGAGGCCCTCTCAATTTTGGGAGTCGAGGTGCGAGTGCTCTCGGCTGCACGCTATCCCAACCAATCAGCCGCGGATCTGGTTTTAGTGCTCGGTCTGGATTTTGCCAACGCGATCCAATAGAGACCGTTAACGAGAGCCGAGACCCCCAGCGACTTGCCAAAGTCGCCAAAATAAGGCAGAATGAGCCGTCATGCCAGCCCTACCTAAAAAAATAATGGTGGTTGGACTCGGGAATCCAGGCAAAAAGTACGAGTTCACCCGACATAATCTTGGTTTTAGAGTGCTTGATCGACTGCGCGAGCAGATCGGCATGCCGACCTGGCAACTGCAAAAGGCGCTGGCAGCCGAGGTGAGTGAGGCCCGTATTGGCGGGGTGCAAGTAGTTTTGCTGAAGCCACTGACTTACATGAACCTCTCGGGAAAATCCGTAAAAGCGGCGCTTAAACAGTATGGGATGCGTGTCTCAAATCTGCACGTCGTGCACGATGACAAGGATGTAATGCTTGCCAATCTTAAGGTAAAGAGTGGCAGTAGCGCAGCGGGGCACAAGGGCGTGGCCTCTCTGATCGAGGAGCTGGGCAGCAAAAACTTTAATCGCTACCGCATGGGCATTATGGCTCCATCCGCTGAGGGAGTTGAGACCGAGAAATACGTGGTTTCTAAGTTTTTACCGGATGAGGAGCCTGCGATACGGAACGCCATCGATCAGACTACCGACACGATTATTGCTGATCTGGGCCTAGGACGCTAGGCCAGCGGCAATCGCGATGGTTGACAAAATCAGCCAAATGCGCTAATCTTGTCGCGACTCGAGTTTGTCAAAAGTCACGTAGTGACCAGCAAACAAGGTCACTTAACAAATAACGACCAATCACGTGTCTTTCGACAACAATCGCGGGGGCAATGGTGGTGGGTTCCAGCGCCAAATGGTGCAGGGTAAATGGCAGTGTGCAAATTGCAACACTGAGATTACCCAGCTGCCTTTTGAGCCAGACGGTACACGTCCTGTGTACTGCCGGGACTGCCACGCCCAGCGCCGTGCTCAGCGCGGTTAGCTAGCGATCAAAAACCGCCTCTCTAGTAGAGGCGGTTTTTGTATATGTATCTAAACAGGTGCGTGACTGATCACTTAATCGTCCCCAGAGTCCCGCTGTCAGGTTGCGTATAGCCAACGGCTATACGTACTTAGCTGTTGGAGGTAAAGGAGGAAACCCGCCAACCTGCCCTGACAACAGGACACTGGGGAAGATAACTGTCACTTTTAAAAGAATATCGCCTTACGCGTAAAACTATCGGGAGCACGACA
>JAUYIX010000045.1 GCA_030688115.1 bacterium | reverse complement strand
AACGCAAAAGGTGTCGCCGAGGACTGGTTGACCCAATTATCGTCGAGCCAAGTTGATAGTGCCTATGAGATGACCGCGACCGCCTATCAAGAGGGAACCAACAAAGAGCAGTTTGACGTGTTTTTGGAGGCCTATCCAATTATGAGCGCTGTGCAAGAAGTATCGTTTGAGAGTGTCGAGCGGCAGAGCACTAACGGACAATCCTTAACCACACTGACCGGCACAATCACCGGGACGGATGGCACGACCTCTCCCATCGAGATGATGTTGATCTCGGAGGGTGAAGATTGGAAGGTCTACAACGTTGATTTACGCGGTCTCTAAACTTGACTCTCCGGTCGGGCCGCTAGAAATCGCAGCGACACTGCGAGGCATTGTGCGGGTGCGTTATGTTACTTGGCCGGTACGCGCTGCAAAAAATCCGGTCTACAAAAAAGCCTCCGCCTTTGCCGAGGAGGCGCGTCTGCAAATGGAGGAGTATTTGGCCGGAACACGAACTCATTTTAACGTACCCTTTGACTTACGGGGGACCTTATTTCAGCAACGAGTCTGGACCGCTCTAATGCGCTTGCAGTTTGGGGCGCGCGAGAGTTACTCCGGCCTAGCACTCAAACTCGGTAAAATCGGGGGAGCGCAAGCAATCGGGCAGGCGGTCAAATTAAATCCGATTGCGATTATTATCCCGTGCCACCGGATTGTTCCAAGCGAGGGCTTGGTCGACTCGACAATTATCGGTGGCTATAACGGTGGGTCCAAACGTAAGGCTTGGCTATTGAGCCACGAGTCGGGGGCCCTCAGGCCGACTCTACGTAAGCCTTGGCGGGACAATATTGCTCAGCCCGGCGCCGGCCGCAAAATCCCGGTCAACGCTTAAAGCGCAGCGGTCTATCTTGACGGCCGGGGCGACTCTCCGTACTCTGTGCGGGTGGGGCCGACGGGCAACACATTAGATCTAATCAGCAAAACTAGCTTTTGCGCATTCTGGCAGAGAGGCTCACTCGGATTCGCCCTATACACCTGGGCGACCAGGTCTGCCTTTTTGCCTTTGGCCCGCGTCGATATGCGCTATACTTATCTCGATGAGTCTTGATCGAAGTTCACTCAATTTATTTTGGACCGGATGCTTTTGTTTATTTGGTGTGACCCTTGGGTCCGTGAGTATCCGAGCTTGGATGATCGAGTCAGGGCGTGATCTGCCGGTGTCCACTCAGGCAGAACAGCCGCCCGAGGCCTACTCGGCATACACGGGCTTGCCAATAACAAAAAAGCAGGCAAAACAACGTGCGATCGGTGCAATGATCGCCGGCGATGTAATTACTCGTCCGCAAAGCGGTCTCGAGGCGGCGGACATTGTGGTGGAGATGGAGGCCGCGACCGGGATAACTCGGCTCTTGGCAATTTTTTCCAGTGAGTTGCCCGATGAGATCGGGTCGATTAGGAGCGCGCGCAATGATTTTATCGATGTGTCCGCAGGGTTTGACGCGGTGTTAGTACATTGGGGCGGAGAAAAGCGAGCGTTGGATCGGCTAGCCGCGACCGACACTGCCGAGATCGACCAATTTGCTAACGGAGATTTGTTCTACCGAAAAATAGACGTGCCCGCTCCCCATAATGGGTTTACGACAGGGGAGCTAATGCGGGATGGGCTATTACGGTACGACTATGACCGTGCTCATGATTTTAAGGCTTGGGAGTTTAAAGAGGGTCTTGAGCCTGATGACCGTCCGGCGGGCGGAACATTAGAGCTTACTTATGGCAGTGCCGACTTTGATATTGAGTACACCTATGACCCCGTTACAAATACGTATGCACGGGCGCAGGGCGGAACTCCTCACCGCGATAATACCACCCAGCAGGTGATCTCACCCAGCAACGTGCTGGTTGTTAGAGCGAACCATTTTGTGTACTCACCCAACGGAGGTTATTTGGAGATCGACATCACAAATGGAGGACCGTGCACACTTTATAATAATGGTGCCGAGCAAGATTGTCGCTGGAAAAAAGGTTCTAATGAGCAAACTCCTCTAACGATCACCGACACAGCGGGCAAGGGACTGCCGTTTGTCGCAGGCAAAACGTGGATTCAGGTCATGCTGCCGGGAGCGCCGGTTAAGTGGACGGCCGAGCCGGAACCTGGCACACTGGACCTACAACGCCAGTAAATGCCGCTGTTAACGGCAGAGCTAGCTGTCTAATCGATTGATACTACCCCCATGACATCAAAAAAATCAGCTGATCGTTTGAGTCTCGCCAGCTCGTATCGTACACATACCTGCGGTGATTTGCGGGCAGAACATGTTGGCACGACCGTGCGTCTCTCTGGTTGGGTTAATGCTCGGCGCGATCATGGTGGGCTGATTTTTATCGACGTGCGTGATCGCTACGGGTTGACGCAAGTGCGCGTTGATCCGGCAACTGCCGGCGATAGTTTTAAGATTGCGGACGGGTTGCGTTCTGAGTTTGTGGCGACGTTTGAGGGAGCCGTAGTTGAGCGACCGAGCGGCATGCGTAACGCGGCCTTGCCGACCGGTGCGATAGAGGTGGATGTGACCAAATGCAGCATTATTAATCCGAGTCAGACGCCACCGTTTGAGATCGATCATGAGCCGGCCAATCTGGATGAGGATGTGCGCCTACGATATCGCTATTTAGACTTACGTCACGAGCGGCTGGCAAAGCACATGCAAATGCGGTCGGATCTGATGCATTTTGCACGCACCTGGCTGCGCAGGCAGCAATTTATTGAGATAGAAACACCCGTGCTGGGCAGAGAAACACCCGAGGGTGCGCGTGACTATGTTGTACCGGCGCGCGTTCATCCTGGTGAGTTTTATGCGTTGGCACAATCACCACAACAATATAAGCAGCTTTTGATGGTGGCCGGTTTTGATCGATATTTTCAGTTGGCTAAGGTGTTTAGAGATGAGGATCCGCGGGCCGATCGTGTGCCTGAGCATACGCAGATCGATCTCGAGATGTCATTTGTGGAGCGCGAGGATGTCCTTAAGTTGGTCGAGGGGCTCATGACGGCGCTGGCCGAGCAGTTCTCCAGCGCTGCCTTGGTGAGCACGCCCTTTGCACGCATATCCTACGAGGAGGCTCTGTCGCGATTTGGTACCGACAAGCCTGACATACGTTTTGGTCTTGAGCTAGCAGATGTTACCGACCAAACGCGTGCATCTAAGTTTGCCGTTTTTGCCAAGGCCGAGAGCGTGCAAGCGTTAGCTGCACCTGTGGCCAGGTTCTCACGCAAAGAGTTTGATACGTTGGTGGAGTTTACAAAACAGACCGGTGCGGCGGGATTAGCCTGGCTGACACTCCGCAACAACAAATTTGAGTCGCCAATTGCCAAGTTTTTTAGTGAGCCGGAGCTCAAAGCACTGGCAACGGCAACGGGAGCAAAAGATGGAGATGCGATCCTCTTTGTGGCTGATACGCGGGCGCGGGCCTTGGATAGTCTGGGTCGCTTGCGTAACCATTTGGGAGAACAACTCAAGCTTAAGGACCCAAGCAAATTAGCTTTTGTCTGGGTGCAGGATTTTCCGATGTTTGAGTGGAACCCACAAGAAAAAAGGATTGAGCCGATGCACCATATGTTTACGCAGCCGTATGCCGAACATGTTGATCTAATCGCTGCAGCTCTTGGCAAAAAGCAAACTCCCGATGCTGCGGTCCTTGCAACCAAGGCTAATTTGTTTGATTTGGTGCTCAACGGGTATGAGCTCTGCTCCGGCTCGATCCGCATTTGGCAGCCTAAACTGCAAAGAGATGTAATGCGCTTAATCGGACTAGAGGATGCCGAGATAGACCAGAAATTTGGCCATATGCTACGGGCCTTTGAATACGGTGCGCCGCCTCACGGTGGCGTTGGACTCGGTCTCGATCGGATTATTGCCGTGTTGGCGGGAGAACCATCGATTAGAGAGATGATTGCTTTTCCGATGAACTCAAAAGCGCGCGACCCAATGACCGGAGCGCCGTCGGCAATCTCAGCGCAGCAACTCAAGGAGCTGCATATCCAAGTCAAAAAAAATATCTAAGAACATGGCAACAAAAAAGAAGGCAGCAAAACAACCAAAACGTAAGTCCGCGACGTCCGCGAAAAAAAGCGCAAAGCCCAAGCAGGTTGTTTTGCCGGCGAGGATTGCAAAATATTTTGACCAGCACGGAGCGGCCTACAAAATATTAT
>JAUYIX010000034.1 GCA_030688115.1 bacterium | reverse complement strand
TGCGTAGTTGATCGTGTTTACGATAATGGCGGACAATAGCATGATTATTATGCCAATTATCGCTCCGCGAATGCCGGCCTTGGCGCGCTCGATGTTTTTCTCGTTGCCGGCCGCAGTGATATAGAAGAACCCGCTTATGATCAGTACGAGCACGGCAACTCCGCCCGCAACGAGCAGCCCCCAGTTGATAACGTCAACGATAGGCGCGGTGATCGTCTCACCGGTAGTGCTGCCGGGGAGTTCTATTCGCTCACCGGGTGGATTGACCGGAATGGCTTGTACGAGCTTTGAGAAGATCATTGTGTGTTGTCTAGTATACCACTGATATCAACGAATAAATACGCACGCTACAGTATGCACCGACAATTGGTTCCGTTGCTATCGCAGGTATAGAGACCCCCGGTAAGTGAACACTGAGTAGCCGGATCGGTGGTGGTACCGCTGCCCTGGTTGCCGCCATTTGTAGTCTCGTTTGGCGGAGTTATAGTTGTATCTAAAATATCCACCGAAGATCTTACATCATCTCGCGTAACTGCGTAGTTGATCGTGTTTACGATAATGGCTGATAAGAGCATAATAATCAGTCCGGTGATCGCTCCGCGAATGCCCGATTTAGCGCGCTCGATTTTTTTCTCGTCTCCCCCGGCGGTAATGTAAAAGAAGCTCGAGACGACAAAGATCAAAACGGTTACAGCACCGGCCGCGAGCAGACCCCAGTTGATCACGTTTACGATCGAGGTCTCGATCGTTGTCCCGTCTGTTGCGCCGGGGAGTTCTACCGATCCGCCGCCTGACCTAGGGTTTGGGGTAATAAATTGAGCTAACTTGGTAAACATTTTTTTAAGAGCTATCCGGGCCCCGGGCCCCCACCGCGGAACAGCGCGTAGTTAATCGTGTTAACGATGATTGCAGCCAATAGAATAATAATAATACCCGTGATAGAGCTGCGGACTACTGACTTGCCTCGCTCGATGCGTTTCTCGTCGCCCGAGGCGGTCACGTACAAAAATCCTCCGACAACAAACATGAGCACGGCTACCGTACCGGCCACTCCCAAACCCCAGTTGATCACGTTGGTTATAACATTCTCAAGTGAAATATCGCGCGCAGCGCCCGGCAGGTTGCTCGGGACACAGACGGTGCCCAGAGGACAACCGTTCGGATCTGGGGGGACCTTCCCCACCGAGGGGTCTTCTTGCGTCTCACCGGTAGCCAGCGCCAATTTCATGGCGAGCAGATGGCCTTTTATTAGGAAGTTGTTGAGCATTAGTGTCTGTAGCTTACCTTAAAACCCGGTTAAATGCCTGTGGGTGGATATTCTCGGCTCTGGAGTTGCTGCGTAATCTGGCTTGCGGCCACTTGTAGGGCCTGTTCTACCGATCGACGATTGAGAATAACATCCTCTATCGCTTGCGCAAGAACCGTCTCGGTCAGGCCGGCATCAGGGGTATAAAAGCTCTTAGCGACCGCGGCTTGGTCGGCAAAAACTCCCAGATCAAGGTCGTTCTCAAAGGCCGGCACCTGCGACAGCTTAGCGGGTGGTTTTTGTGCGTTTTGCAGGTAGGTCAAGTTGTTGTCGTCGCGACCGAGGTAGTTCAAAAACTCCCAGGCCTCTACAACGGCGGGAGAACTCTTAGAGACGGTGTGTCCCCAGTAGTTGGCGTAAGTCTCATAAAAACGGGCACCCTCGAGTGTTGGCAAGCGTGCGATCCCAAAATTGAGCTTGGCATTTTTATTACGAACAGCCTCGACCTGGTGTGAGTAATTGATCATCATGGCCACCTCACCCGAGGCAAAGTTCTCGATCGAGTACCAGGTCTCAGGATCAAGACTCCAGGTAAAGTGATCACTGGTGTCGATGGCAAAATCAGTATAGAACTCGAGCGCATCAAAACCCGGGTTATAAGTGTTGCCGTTGGGCGGCGCTATCTCCTCCGCAAAGCTGGCAAATTGGCGGGACGCATCTACGGGCGTGGCGCCACTTTGGATCATCATTGTCGTCAATATATCGATCGAGCGATTAATGTTGGATGAGGCGCCCAGGGCTGCCCCTGAGCGAGTAATGCGACCGTTGGCATCGCGCGTGGTCAGCACCTCGGCCGTATCCGCAAAATCGGTCCAGGTCGTTGGCACCGACCGGTTAGCTGAGTTAAGCAGATCCTTATTGTAGAACAAAGCCAGACTATCCACGTACAGCGGGATGGCAAAAATACGGTCCTCGGAGACAAAATCCTGGGCGACGACCGGGACATACGAGTCGACATACTCACGCAGGCCGACTAAGGCGTCGAGTCGGGGCTGGATTGCGTCGAGTTCGTCCTGTGTGGCGTCAACAAAATCCTGGATTTGCGGTTGTGGCGCGATCAAATCACGATGCTCGGGCAACCAACTGTTTTGGATGGTAAAAATATCCGGGCCGGTGCCGGAGGCGATCGAGCGCACCAGCTCCTGCTCATACTCGGCGTAGGTAAACGTTGTTAACTCGATTTTTATGTTGTTGTTCTCCTCGTAGGATTTGATGATGTCGCGATAGGCCAGCGGATCGTCAAAAACGTTCCACCAGGTTAGGAGGATGGGGGGCTGCTCAGGGCTGGCACAGGCCGAGAGGACCAGCGGTAAGGCCAGCACTACAACTAAAACGCCGGCTTTTTTGGCGAGCTTGGTCTGTAGGCGAGAACCCCACCGGAAAATGTTGCGCAAAAGACGTGTCATACTCCTTGTCCTACTATAGTACCTGGCTTAGAGAGCGATTTCTACCCGTCCGTCGACAATACGTACGGGGTATGTTTTGACCGCCCGCGTGGCCGGTCCCGCGACAACCTTGCCGCTTGTTACATCAAATTGGGATCCGTGCCAGGGACAGGTAACCGTTGTGCTTTTTAGGCTCCCCTCGCAGAGGGGGCCGCCCGCGTGAGTGCAGGTGTTGGTCGTGGCAAATACACGGTCATTAATGCGATAGAGGACAATGGCTTGACCGCCGACGTTTAGGCAGTGCGCTTTATTTTGGCCCAGGTCGCTTAAGGTAGCCACCCGGGTAAATGTGGTCTTGATGGGCTCCCCGGTACCGGCACCGGCTAACGGGGTTATAGCGAGCTTACGCTGCCGCACACCTCTCAAGATGCGTCCCAGCAGGGACAACACAACGGTGAGCGCAAAAAAGATCCAGACAAAGCGCAACCAAGTTGGCTTAACATCCGACCCAAGTTCCCAAGAGTGGATCCAAACTAATGCAAACACGAGATAATTAGCCCAGTGCACATAGCGCCACCACTTTTTTACCAAACGTGTTTTGCGTAATAAGGCGGTTGCGACGGTTAATATAATCAACAGTAACTGGATTTGACCTATGTATATAAAGATTTGTTGCTCCGGCAGAACAAAGTCGTAATTAAAGTAGGCTTGTCCGTACGCCAGTAGGAGCAAGGTTGGGTGGAGCCCCGCAAAGAGCAATACAAAAATACCCTGCGTGCGGTGAAAAGTCTCGATCCAGGGGTACACGCGGCGCCAGATCGGCATGCTCGACCCCAATATCACTTGGGCCCAAATCAGCGTAAAGGCATACAGACCAACCAATGGAAAGAGTAACAACCCCAGGACTTGCGGATCTTTGACACCCGAGAGAAATCCAAAACCACCCCGCTGTCCAAAAAACACCAGCGCGGGCGCGATCAATGCGAGTAGGTAGATGAGCGGCAGTCCGATGCGCGCTACCGGCGTCCACGCTGACTTGTTTTGTTGGGAGGGATTGTTGG
>JAUYIX010000042.1 GCA_030688115.1 bacterium | reverse complement strand
AGCGAGACGAGTCGAGGTTTGAGTCGCAATAATTGATTATCCGAGGTGCTCAAGGTAAGCAAATCGGTAATTATTTTACCCATGCGCCGCGCGGTCTCATTGACGGTATTGAGTTTATCTTGCAATTGCGGGACGGTCGGGTTGGGGTTTTGCAAACTCACGTCGATGTTGCTTTGGATTATGGCCAGTGGGG
The DNA here is from genome assembly GCA_030688115.1 of bacterium. GTDB lineage: Bacteria > Patescibacteriota > JAUYIX01 > JAUYIX01 > JAUYIX01 > JAUYIX01. Next base: position 8,451 of record JAUYIX010000042.1, on the reverse strand, counting down.
TCCGTAACTCGTGGGAGGCATCCTGGATAAACTGGCGTTGCCGTCGGATGTTCTCCTCGATCGGTCGTAGCGTTTTTGCCGCTAAAAACCAGGCGCCCATCCCGGCTAAACCAAGTGCGATAGGGATAATCAACAAGGCGCCCAAGATTATTTTTGCGATCGCCTCGTCGATATCGCGCAAACTTAATCCGGATTGCAAGACTCCCACCACCTCGCCATTGCGCGTGACCGGTTTGGCAAAAACGCGGTAACGTTCAAAAGGTAAAACTAAATTCTCAAACTGTGTCTGGTTGGTGTCCAGCGCTTTTTGCGTAATGACGCTGACCGGCAATTGATTGCGGGCCGCCTGCCACAACACGCTCCCATCATAATCAACCATCTGCACCGAAAAAGTCCTCAGCGCATCATTCTCAACGTTAAGTTGGTCAAGCTTGGCAAAGAGCAGTTCTCCCTGTCTAAACTCAATCAAGTCAGCTAACTGCTGCGTGTTAGTGATCAAGCGCTCATTGAGCGTGTTAAACAAGTTGCGGTGTACCAGCCCGATCAAAATGCCTACGCAGACGACCAGGACGCCCCCCAAGACAGCCACAAACCAGGTGACAAGTTTTACCCGCGCCGTAGCAAACTGTCGTAAGCGCCGCAGTGGCTGAACAAAATCACTTAACATTGCCATGCGGCTAGCCTAGCATCGTCCCGATCGGCGTCCAGGCCAAGCCAGACCAGACCCCGCGACGCACGCCGAGACTATTTAGCGGATATCTTATATCCAACCCCGTGAATCGTCTTAATCAGTTTGGTCTTATGACCCTTATCGATTTTGGCGCGCAACGTTTTGATGTGCGAGCGGATCACGTCGGACCAAAGCTCAGCGTTGCGATCCCAGACGTGCTCCTCGATCTCAGCGCGGGTTAAAACCCGATCGGCATTACGCATCAAGTACTCCAACAGCTGAAAATCTTTTTTGACCAGCTCGATGTCTTTTCCGGCGCGGATAACATCGTGCGTGGCGGGATCAAGCTGGAGGTCGGCAACTTGTAAGACGGGTTTTTTCTCGGTGCCGGCGCGGCGTAACAAAGCCCTAACGCGCGCAGACAGTTCTCCAAAAGCAAAGGGTTTGGGCAGATAATCATCGGCACCGGCATCCAGTCCGACCGTTTTGTCCTCGACGGTGCCTTTGGCAGTCAGCATCAATATCGGAGTGGAGATGCCGTCGGCACGCAGGCTCTTGGTAATCGAGATGCCGTCTTTTTGAGGCAGCATGATGTCCAAGATAATGACGTCGTAGTTGTTCTCCCGGGCCAGCCGCTCACCATCTTGACCATCAAACGCCAAGTCTACGGCGTATTTTTGGTACTCGAGGCCCTCTTTTAGGGGTTTAGCGAGTTCTTTCTCGTCTTCTACTAGTAGTAATCTCATAGGTAGAACCTACTAGTACCACGCGGTACTAATTGTGAAAAGTTTGGGTGATTTTTGTGAAATCACGTTAGCAACAGGGAGAACCTGCGCTGGGCTCTCCCTGTTGGAGTTGTGTATCGCCTTTTTCTGTGTCGCGCTCCCCTTATGAGCGCGCTAGATCGCGACCTAACGCGAGAGCACTACTAGTAGAGCGCCTCCATGACCGATCTGACCAGGTCGGAGATTGCGGCGGTTCCTCCGTAGATTGATCCGCCAACGATCGTGCCGGCATTGGCCGTGACGTAGTCCATGGACTCATCCGGAATATTGTTTTGCTGGACTAATACGAGTGGTCGGTTGAGGCGGCCGGAGTGGGCGCCACCGGTCAATGCATCCGGGAAGTTTACTCCGCTGGCTACTCCGATAGTTAATGGTGCGGTTGGACCGGTAAACATCGCGCTGTTAAGGAGTGCTGCCGTTTCAAAGCGGTTAGCGCCACCATAGCGCGAGACGGTCGGGACAACGGCACCCGCTCCGGCAACCACGAGGTCGCTGATGACCGCGGTTCCACCAATGACGTTGAGGGTGAGGAGCTTGCCGGTACCGGCGTTGTCACTAAGCCAGCTGAGTACGCGTCCATCGATGACGTCCTGCTCGGTGAGCAAGATCGGCATGCGTCCCGGGTTGACGGCTGCGCTCGAGGCTACGGCACTGGCTGCCAAAGCATCGGGGAAGTTACGGCTATAGGCCAAGACGGCCTCGCTTGGGCTCTCGCCGCGGATCTCGTTAAGTTCGTTTGCGATCGCGATCGAGGTTGCAATCCGGTCCGGGCCCTCGAGACGTTTGATATCGAGTGTTGGATCGAGCGCTGCTATCGCGGCCTCAACGCTTGGATCAATCGCGGCCGGACCACCCAAGATATAGAGGTCGGTCCCGGGATCGTCTTGTCCGTCAAAAAGTCTTGTGATCTCGGCGGCAACGCCCGCATCAAGACTGGTGGTCGGTGTAATCAGGAGCGGTCCACCCACCATGGCGGCCAAGGGGCCACCGGCTAGTCCATCCGGAAAAGCCAAGCTCGTACCAATGACCATCGCGGTCACGCTATTATCGACCGGGTAGCTGTCTGCGCTGATCGCAAGTGCCGTCTCAATACGGGTCGCACCGGCCAGTCGCTCAAGTGTCTCGTTACTGCGGTCAAAGGTCAGTCGTGCGGCATACATACCGGGAGCGCCAGCGCGGTCGTCATTGTAGGTCACCCAGGCATTGAGCTCGCCGTCGTCGGTAGCACCGGACCCATCTAACGGTATGGACAAAAAGACTCCCAGCTCTCTAGTCATTAGTACCGTGTGAGCACCCGCAAAAGAGGTAAATTCATGGTCAGTCGTGTCCCACTCGACTCCACCATCAGGTGAGTAGTTGTAGAACCCCTCAATCGTCGGGACGCGAGCGTCCGAATAGGCGACTACCGTATCACCGCGTGCCGTAATACTTGAGGTGAGATCTGCTGCGCTGTTTCCGCTAGCGTTTGCATCACCTAAGTCAACTTTTTTGTCGGCGGTCCACGAGACTCCACCGTCAGCCGTTGTCGCAACCCGCACATCATCGAGCGAGCCACCTGTCGGACCGGCTTCAAAACCAACTACCGCTCGAGATCCGGCACAGGAGAGCGTCAGCTGATCACCGGCCGCATCGCGAGCTGCACCGACCAATGAGGTTGCCGCGTCAAACGAGGCCCCAAAATCGTGCGAGGAGCGCACTTTTACGTCAAATACCACCGGAAAAGGAAAAGCACCGTGCTCGTAGACGGCATAAACGTGGTTATCAGCGGCACAAATCCCAAATCCGGTTATAATTTGGGTTGTGGCAGCCTCGGCGTTGAGCCTAAAGTCAGCACCCCAGGTTAGTCCGTTGTCACTCGAGCGTGCCGCCCACATGTCGTCACCAGCTGCACCTGTCGGCCGGTCAGAGAGCCAGGCCACAAGCAGATCACCGTTACCCGCAAAGGTAGCAACGGGAGCATAGTCGTCGGCGGTCGCCGGATCCACGTCACTTATTTTTTTCTCGGATTGCCAGGTAGAACCATAATTAAATGAGGCAATGCTGTAAATCTCGGTCATGAGTACTCCGCCTGCTGGGTCATTCCGGTCATCACCCCAGACGATAAAGACGATCCCGTTAGGGCGGATCGCCAGATCAAATGAGCCGTCCTGCATCGAGGATGCAGGGACAAGTCCCACCGGTGTTGACCAAGTATCTCCACAGTCGCGTGAGATACTGATAAAGATTTGTCCGGCAGCAAGATCGCGAGTGTCAATAAATGGCAGGTAGAGGTTACAGGCACCGTCGGTCATGAGGTCAAAGTATCCGGCTGCTGTCCCAGCGCCCGAGGCTCGGTCAATGCGCTTTGGGGTGCTCCAGGTCGTGCCTTGGTCCAGTGAGCGGCTAAAGTAAACCGACGTCCCGCCATCGCGTGAGTCGGCCCAGCCGCTAAACACACGACCCGCATCGTCGGTGGCTTGTTGGCTTAGTCCTGCAAAAGTTGTTAGTCCGCTGATTTTTGTCTCGGTTACATCGGGCAGTGTGACGGCGGTAGCGCCAATTGTGGCTGACCCGCCCGCAGCATCGGTCTTGGATTGCTCGAGCAGCGCGTCGAGTTCGGCATCCTTGCGGGCCTGCGCCTCGCGGCTGACCCCGGGCTCCAGATAGCGCACAGGTTGTGCCTGCGAGTTGGCCGCTAGTGCCGGCGCAACGTTAGCAAATGATAAACTAATAAAAAGGCTGGCGCACAAGGCCACCCCTACTTTTGAGAAGAATGTATTCATGCCAGCTATTGTGACACAAGATGGATTTGCTGCAACCGTTTAAATCACCTTTTTGATGTGCGCCAGGTCTCCAATGACCACGTCCACTTGTCGCTGCAGGGAGAAAAGCTGCTGGCCATGCCCCGCGACGGTCTCCTGGAGCTCGCCTTGGCCTTTCTCAAGGTTCTCGAGGCGCTTATCAACCCCTAAGAATCGCTTATCGACCCCTTCAAATCGCTGATCAATCGCACTAAATCGCTGTTCGAGCAGTTTATTTTGTTCATCAAAACTGCGGGCGATCATGGCCGCTAAATCGTTGAGGTCGAGTGGTTGGTTGTTGTTCTTATTCATAAATACACGGTAACCAACGTGTCTTTAACAAAAAATAAAAAATAGGCACAAGCCGGACCGCGTGTGTGGATAATACGGCGGAGGAGCTCACAGTCAATTTGTGAACGCTTGACCACAAAAAGTGGAAAAGTAAAAAAGCCCGCCAGTCCTTTTACCAGCGTCTTTAAGAGCACTCCTTTGCATTGCCTGTGTACAAATTTAGTTGTTTTGAGCAAATAGTTTCTTTAAACCGAGCTTAACAAAAAAACAGGGAGAGCCGGTCGGTGTGGGCCCTCACGCCAGGCTCAATTTGACCAGCTCTTTTTTAATGGTCGCGTCTGATACCTTGAATCCGGGTAGGTAGTCGATTTTTTCGGCGTAATTAATATCCGCAAAGTATGCCAGCTGAGTTCTAAATATTTTTTCGTTGAACTCACCGCTAAAAATCTTTGTCGCCCGCTGCGCAACCTTTTTGATTGAGCGAACCTTAGAAAAAATAAAATATAGGTCAACATAGTCTTTCCACTTTGCGCGCCGTCCCAAGGCGTAGGCCTTCATGGCTGCCAATGTCGCAAGGTCCGGCATCTTAATTTTTTTTGTAAGTTTTTTAGGATAGGTAATAGCAAACGGGTACGTTAAAAAAGTTAGTTGCACGCCGTTGACCACAAACGTAAACTGGTCAACCTCATCCTGGAGTACTGTCTCGATCTTAAACCCCTGCTGCACTACCGTGCGTCGTATTTGGGACCGCTTAAAGGCTCGCGTGGCAAATAAATCAAAATCAATTGAGCGGCGGTGGCCGATCTGCAGTGCGATTGCTGTTCCGCCAACCAATCCAAACTGTGGAGCAAAGGCCTCAATAAGTGGCAGGAGTTTGATCTGCGCCTGTGACAGAACCTCTTTATGCATGCTTGGCAAAGTAGAGCTTAAAAAAATGTTTGATTTTTGGCGAAAAGTTTTGCCGTCCCATGTGTGAGGGTCGCGCGCGCTGCTTAAAGATGCGAGCGACCTTGCGGCGCCCCATTATTTTGATCAAGGTCTGGACGTCATCCCAGTTGCCATAGTTAAGCGTGGCCTCGACGATCGCGGCCTCGTCGAGCGCGGCGTAATCTTTAACCCACCAGATCAGGTGTTTGCGCTTTTTTATGAACTCCTGCATCGTCATTAGGCTCATTATAGCGCATTTTGGGCGTTTTTCAAGTGATTTGACAGGCCCGCACTAGGTCGGACAATAGTCACTCGCGTCCCCACTGACCCCATCCGCTGCCGGCAGTGCGTATACAGCAGCGCGCGTTGACGGATCAAGCCAGTCCCAGACGCAGACGGCGTGTTGCTCTTGCACATTTGAGTGGATGGCCGACCAGGCAGGATCGAGCGAACGCGTGTTGGTCTGTCGCAAATCGTAGAGGCCCCAGTCCATACCGACATTCTCGGGATTGCCATCGACGCCATAAAAACCGACCGCGGTGGCGATGACCTCTCCTCGCTTGATCGGGAAGGGGCCAAAATTGATAGAACTCGAGTCACCCTCGGGACCGAGCGGCAAATACTGATCGGCAAACGCCTGGAACTTTGGTGAGAGGGTGTTGAGGTGGTCAACGCGGTAGCGGATCCCGCAGGGATGCAAAAAGTCAAAATAGTACTGAACCTCGCCGGATTGCATGTGGGCCGATCCCGAGTACACGTCCGCATCAAACGGGGCTGTCACCGTGATGTCGTCGGGGTCGCTCGTGTCAAACCTAAATCCGCCGTGTGGTTTGTATTGTTCGCCCCGATACTGCCCCGGATACAACACCGATGTCGCGAGACTGAGATCAATCGGCATAGAGATGTCAAAGGGCGAGGGGCAGGGCGTCGAGTAAGGATTGATCAGGTCGGCCGTGTCGCAGTTACCTGTGGTGGCGTTGCCCGAGACGAGTAACTCCGCGTATGACTCGGTGCGGTTTGAGATCACGGCAGAACCACCATACACAAAGCCGCCGTCCATACGGTCAGCAAAGTCCGCTAAAAAACCGCCGGTCGCGATGCAGCCGATGTTGTTTTGCTGGGTGAGGAGGAGTGGGAGGCCGCGTGAGGCGAGATCGGGACCTGCCGAGAGCGCGTCAGGATAGTTGGCACCGCTGGCTAAACCGACGCCAGCTGGTTGGTCCGCGGCATTCGCAAAGACGTTCGCGACCAGGCGAGAGGTCTCGTAGCGGTTCGCTCCGCCAATGCGATCGACCGAGAGGCCGCGAGCGGCAAGGGCCTCGTGGATTGAGCCGGCGATCACGGCAGTCCCGCCAATGATGGTGGCGCGGGTGATGGAGGGTGTGGCATCAAGGTAAGCCTGCTGCTCTATAGAGAGCTGGTCGCGTGGGGTGAGGAGCAGCACCTGGCCGTCGCGGGCGGCCAAGGGTGAGACCGAGAGCGCGTCGGCAAAAGATGCCCCACTTACTATATAGAGGTGGTCCTGCGCGGTGGCTGCGGGCAGGCGGTCAACCTCGGCGGCGATGTTGGTGCTGGTCCCGTAGCGGTTGGCTCCGGCGATGCGCTGGACGGTGTATCCAAGGCTGATGAGGGTGTCCTCGACCGAGCGTGAGATGGCGGACTCTCCGCCCAAGAGGTATATGGTAGAACCACTCGGCAAAGCACGGAGTAGTTCTGCCTTGATGGTGTTAGGGAGATCGGTCGGCTCGGTTAGTAGCAGCGGCCCGTCGCCAAGTGCAGCAAGTGTGACGCCCGCGAGCGCATCGGGGTGGTTGCGGCCACTCGCGATCACAGCAATCGAGGCACTGCCATCGGCCGGGTAGTGATTTTGCGAGATAGCGACCGAGGTAGCAAATCGGTCAGCGCCCGCGATGCGCGCAAGGTCCTCGATGGTTATGGCCTTTGTGGGGAGTGCACTGCCAAGTAGTGCAACGGCCAGTGCTAGCGCCAGCACAGCGCCGAGCGACCGACGCAAAGTTTTGTTCATAAGCAAAGTATAGCGCACTCTCTACTATGAGTTCTCCCGTCGTGGCGCAGTGCCTTAGACCGGTCGCAACGTCCCGGCAAAGACCTGCCAGGCCAGGAGCGACTTGGCCACCAGACTCAAAATGATATAGACGCGCTCGCCATACAAATAGTCCCGCCAAGGCCCGACCTTTTTGTACTGCAGCACCATGTTGATCGCAAACAGGTTAAAAAATACAAAGAGCGAGCCAAAGATCCAGTACACAAAGGTTGGAACCTCACCCGCGCCACTCCCCGCCCCGACCAAAAAAATCGCGATCGCAATCCAGGGGCCGAGCCCTGCCAACGACCCAAACCAAAACGAGGTCCAGTTGGTGCGCCGCGTGGTTTGATTGTGCAGTTCCATCAGCAAACCAAACAAGATCATCATAGCGTTGAGTAACGCGATCATGAGGAGTAGCACGCCGTCGTAGATCCCTACCAACATGGAGATGACCACGATCATCACGGAAGAACTTACGGCGTACTCAATCCATCTGGCACGGTTTATCCCGCGGCCGAGGTTGCGTGTGTACCACTCAAAAATGGTCGGGAGCGAGACGGCCAGATGTGCTACCGCCGACAAAAAGAAGAACAGCGCCACTAGTGGACCGATGGGGAGTTCTAACAAAGTATTGAGACGAGGAGCCAGCGTACCCGTCATCGCATCAAACTGCACAAAAGAGCTCGTCACCGGCAGGGCAAAATCAGTAGTAAGTAGCAAAACCGCCAGACCCTGGAGGGCATGCAGTACAAACATCACCAGGTTAAACACGCGTAAGCGGTGATACGTGACTCGGCTAGCCATGGGAGCTCCTTTATTACGGGTAAGTGGCTCGATTATAGCTTTATGTGAGTTTCCATGCTATATCTACCCACGGAATTGCCGTCGTCTCGAACTGTCACTATGTTGTGGCTTTCCCGCAAGGGATAGAGACGTCGGCTTAAGTCCCCT
>JAUYIX010000026.1 GCA_030688115.1 bacterium | reverse complement strand
CCTGTAAAATCGTAAATAGAGGCGCGATAAAGATCGGCGTCAAACTTTTTTGCTACGTGCCACCAGACGTCATATAAAACCTCTGCAGCTGGCTTAAGGTGCACCTTGCGCGTGTCCGGTTTGCCACTATGCAAAATGAGTAATTTTTTGCGTGCCATTATTCTAGAATGTGGTTAACAAGCGAGGTCAAGTAGCGCTCCAATCGGGCTGCTCCAAAATTAGCGGTGCCCGGATATGAGTTGCTCTCCACGAGATAGGGCACGTTATCACGGGTATCAACCATAAAGTCTAAGGACAGAATTTTTTTACGGTACATACGCAAGCGCTTAAGCAATTCTACAGCACGTTCAGTCACATTTTTGACATCTTTGAGCTTTGCAAACTCCATGGTGGCACCTTGATGAACATTGGTATAAAGACTGCCTTGCGCAGCAATACGCTGGTACACATACAAAATTTTATTGCCGATAATGCCAACCCTAAAGTCACGTAAATTGGTGGGGTCCGCCTTAATAAACGACTGTTGAATCTTTAACGAGTCCATCCGAATAGTTCTTTTTTTTGTAATGGTAACAAACTGACCGCCCGAGCCTCCCACACTCTTAAGGACAATGTTGTTGCCCTCAGGATTTTGTAAGACCTGATTACTGGTCCAGAGCTGCGTCTTGGGCATCATGTCAGAAAATACCACCGCTTGATAAAGCTTATTATCAAGAAGTTCGGTCAAGTCAGGGACATTATAAAAAGGATACAGCCGCGCGATTTCACGCTTTATACTGTAGGGCAGCTCACTAAAATCGCCGGTCTTTGAATCAAAACGCCGCATCCGATCGTAGACCAGACTCGGTCTGAGTGAGCGATTGACTTGCTCCCAGGATCCATCAGCTTGCATTCGCCAGTATTTAGTAAATTTCCCCTGAGAGAACCACTTACTGCTGGCGCGTACGTTCTCGATTTTTTTCTTGCGTAAGACCTTACCCAGCATCTCATACTGCTCATCATGATCTGGTGACATACGCGGTTGCGGCCTGTGCCAGTCATCTCCGTTTACAAGATTTAAGAAAGTTCTCATTGATTTATTATCAATCTAGCGTATAACGAGTGACCCGATCAAAAAAGCGCTCCAGTAGCGCGTCGCTAAAGTTGTTCGTCCCCGGCATCGTGTTGGTCTCTACTAAATAGGGGTGGCCCTTCTTTGCATCAATCAAAAAATCAAAGCTCATGATGCGTTTTGGGAAAATGCGCAGTGGCCCCATTAGGCGTTTGCAAAGCACAAGTAATTCCGGTATCTCCTTTAATTTCATAAACTCCATGTGGGCCCCCATATGAACGTTAGTGTAGAGGCTGCCGGGTGCAGCGACTCGGCTGTATACATATTGAGGCTGGTCACCGATATAGCAGATCCGGATGTCCCTCAAAACACCACCCTTGGTCGCCATAATAAAATTTTGCTGAATCGAAAGTTGCTTGACCGGAATGCTCTTGTTTTTTGTGATCTTTACAAATGTGCCTCCTGATCCGCCAATCGTTTTTAATACAACCGTCTTACCGGATGGATTTTTTACCGACGCTCCCGGCAACCATAACTGAGTGCTCGGCATAGCATCCGCAAAGATCACCGCTTGGGTAAGCTTATTATCCACCAACTCGCTAAATTGAGGAATGTTAACCATGGGGATGGCACTGCCAATCTCCCGCTTGAGCCCCAACAAGTACACTAATTGTTGGCCGGTTTTGCGGTCATGTACACGCGCCTTGTCGTAGATTCCGTCGGGCTTAATTGTCTTTTTAATTTTTTCCCAACGATCGGCTCGCTGATCGTAGCGCCAATATTTAGTAAACGCGCCGCGACGGTACCAGGTCATCGAAGCCCGTGTTATCTGTACCTTTTGCCGTTGTGCTACTCGCCCCCAGGCCTGATAGGACCGATCGAGCCCATTGCTCATCACCGGCTGATCAAGCTTCCAATCATCGCCGGTATATAAAGTGAGCAGTGTTTTCATATCAGGCAGAACATATCAAACGAGTGCTTAAGTCTGTCTGCTAGCTTTTGCGCGTCGGTTAAGCATGAGCGCGCCAAGTGTCGCCGGGTAGACCAGCAAAAAGGCCAGCATACCAACATACGGTATGTATGTAACCAGGGACAGCACGACAAATGCGCCCAGCGCTATCAGGTAGATGATCCATTTATTAAACTGCTTGGTCCGCCGTAAGTCGATCCAGCGCGCCACAACAAGTGCTGCGATCATCGGCAAGAAGTAAACGATAAAACCGTACATAACCAGGATAAACAACCCGATCGGAAGTCCGATTACAGTAACCATCAGCAATATGCCGATCACCGGGGTCACTATCAAAAAGATAAGCCCAGCCAGCAAACTCTTCCAGTACTTAGCGCTCAAAGTTCTGGCACCGTTCTCAAACATAGAACGTTTATCTGCCAAGACCAACACCAGGATTACCAGGGCCGCCGAGAGCAACATCATTAGCATAAAAAATGGCGAAGGCCAGATCGGGCTAGATGCAGCAGCTGCGCGAGACTCTAAGCTTTGATCAAAAGTTAAGCTGCCACCCTCAACAAGGGCCGTATCCGCATTGAGCTCTCCGTTGGTCTGCCAATAACGAACCGCACCGGCAATCTGTGCGTCATCCCCTATCTCAATTGTCGTTGCTGATAACTCTACATCACCCTCGAGCCGTCCATTAACAACTATACGCTCGGCCTCAATACGTGTTGGACCAGCTAAAGTGCCGTCAAGCCGTACGCTACCACCACCAATTTTGGTAGCCCCGTTGACCGTACCGTTTAGGGTGATCATCCCACCGGTGCCGTGTAAATCTCCCTGGACAATCGAGTCTTTTACAAACAGCAGTGACCCACCGGCAACAAAGACGTCGTCAGCAACCTCGCCGTTAAACGTGATCGTTCCGCCAACTACGCGCGCGTCATCGCCTACATTGCCAATCGTTACGGTTCCACCACTGACAAACGCGTCCTGCAAAATTGCTCCAGTAAGTACGATGTTATTGCCGGCACTAAAGAGGTCGCCGGCGAGATCAGCATGTAGCGAGACGCTCTGCCCGGCCGCGTAGAGGTCATCCTCCAAGCCATCCGAGATGGTCACCGTATCCCCGCTCTTAAAAGTGGCCGCCGATGTAGAGAGCGGCGCAATGATGAGCACAGCGAGAGCTAGATAGAGTAGTTTTTTCATGTAATGAGTATATCCCGATCCAACAGCCTTAGGCAACTCGAGGTCGTGGCACTCGTCGTAACAGTGCGCAGCGTCTGGACAACTATGGCACTTGACAACTATGGTAGTGTGCGGATATGAGCACAGCACAAAAAAACACCTCACGGGCCCTGGCGTTTGTCGGTATTTTGGTCGTCGTGGCACTCACCGTCTTTGGTGGGTACGGTCTCAAGCGTCTCTACAGCTCAGATGATCCCGCAGCATCTGGTAGAACACCGACGAGCAACGATCGTTTTGTTGTTGCCACGGTTCCGCACATTGCCTCCTGGCTGGAGAACATCCTGCCAGACACGATCACGATCAAGGTCCTGGCCACCGGCGACGCGCATGACTTTGCACTGACCCCTCAGACCATCTCCGCAACCGAGAACGCCTCGGCGATTGTGGCTAACGGAGCGGGCTTGGAGGAGGCCTGGCTACCGGAGATCGCCGCTGCCGCGCCGTCGGTGCCGATTATTGAGACCGCCGGTGACGCTGTCATAGTTGGTGATGATCCGCACACTTGGTTGGATCCCCTTACGGCAAGTCAACAAGTAGATCTGGCCGCACGGGAGTTGGCTAAACTAATCCCGACTGACGCAACGGATATTTTGGAGCAGGCCCGACGCTACCGGCTAACGATCGAGAGGCTCGACGAGGGGCTTCAGGAGCAACGCAGCCAGGTAGAGTCCAAGTCATTTGTCGCTCTGCACGATGCCTTTGGCTATTTTGCGCGGCGCTATGACCTAGCGCAGGTCGGAGAGTTGGTTGAGCGTCCGGGAGACTCGCCAACCTTTGCGGACATACAGTCTCTCTCGCAGACCATCGCAGATCTGGGTATCACGACTATCTTTGTAGAACCGGGCGCCGTACCTGACGTTGTCCGGGCAATCGCGCAAGAGCTGGACCTAACTATCGCCACCCTCGACACGCTGGAGTCCTTGGACCCAAAAGCCGAGGCCTACGAGGATGCGATGCTTGGCAATGCCGAGGCACTATTTGGCTCGTTGCGTTAGTTCTGCCTGATTACGCTACTCGATAATCCGCTCACTACGCTCACGCGCAAAACTAAACCACTCCTCAATCGCGTAGGTAAAGGCTTTGAGGGGCGCCTCAAGCACAATGTCAAAGAAAAACAAAAAGAGGTTATAACGCCTAAAGCCCAGGGAGAACCACTGGCCGATCTCGATCAGTGGGTTGGCTAAAAACAAGAGTAACGTGCCAAAAAACGTATCGGTCTTGCGGACCATAAAGTATTCTCCGGCGCGGATCCGTAACCTAATCCCGACAAACGTCACTAAGGACAAGAAAAACACAAAGAGTACCGCGGCCATCAGAGAAAAATTAAGGCGGTAGAGCAACCAGAGCACTGCCCCAAAACTGACTAAGAACGTAATCAGATATAAAGCCGCCAAAACTATGCGTGTTGCCGAGCTGCGCCGACTCAAAAAACGGACATAGTATGAGGGAGCGCGTTTTTCGCTGCTAATTGAGGCCCACAGATCAGCCAAAATCCGTTTAGTGTTATCTTTGCCCGGAAAACGAACAAACGTACCCAGTGCAAACAAAAGCGTCGGATGAAACAAAACATTGATACCAAGCGGCAGGTAGCTGATCGAGTCGGCGATCCATAAGTCATAGGGGATCTCAAGTGCCAACGCCACCAACATCTTGGTAAAAAAGATGAACAAGATGCTCCGTAGAGTCCGTCGACGTACCGCTCGTTTGTTCTGCTTGTACTGGCCCTCGATGATCGCTACCGCGTCATTAATAAACGACTTTTGGTCGGCAAACCTATCAGGTGCATTGTCCGGGTTCTTTTTGATAGTATCCAGTAAAACTTGGTACGGGATCGTCATGCGCCGCACCTTGCTTGCCAAAGGTCCCGCATAGGCATGATCAAGCTGCTGCCGGACCGGTCCGCGATACTGTAATAAATGCCGGGCCAACTGAGCGGCCTCGCCCGCTCCTTTTTGATCCCAGTCCTCCATATAGGAGGTCAACAAGTGATACTCAACCAAACGCGCATCTGACTTGAAGACCGCTCGGTGCAGCGCGATATATAATTGCAAATCACGCTCAGTCGGGTCAAAGGCTTGATCCTCCCACTTGATGCGCTGCTTGAGATCATCGTAGGCGTACTGAATAAGCGCCTCCTCCCTGACCGGCGGGTAAATGATCTGTTCTATCTCACACGAGGCTAACCCCAGTCCCCACGTCCAGGTGTCGCTGACTTTTGCGTCAGGTTTTATTGACTGAAGCTCCTCACAAACGCGACGATATTTTTGGATAGCCTGATCTACTTTTGGAAGATCATGCTCGGGAAAAGTGTTATTGGGAATATATCCGGCCCTAATCAGCTCGCGAACAAGCAACTCACCAAACTCCTGTGCGTTGCTACGATAAATTAATATGTGTCGACGTAAAAAACGATGGATCGCGTTGCGTCTGAGCAGATGTTGTTCGGTACTATCGACGGTGTTGCGCAGTTGCTCGTAGAGACGTGCGATCGAGCTCGATAATTTGTCAGTCTGAACGCGTGGCAGCTCGTCGCTGACAGGATCCGTGCCGCTCTGTTCTGCCGCAAAGCGGATAAAGTTATTTGCTTGAGGTGTTAGTTCTGCCATGTACGGTGAATAGAAGATGCTAGTTCTACAATAGTATACCCCGATCGTCAACGCGCTGCACTTTGGGTTAAAGCCCGCGGAACTGCGCAGGCAAAGATGCATAGAACACCCCGGAATCCGGCGGCCCAATCCGGCAGACCTCCTTGTGCCTGCGATGCTAACACTTTGCGATACTGATAGCCAAGCGTAGTATTAATAGGATGAACACAAAGCCCATACCCACTCACAACGAGCTCAAGAAAAAACTCACGCCGGAGCAATATTTTGTCACACAGCAAAAGGGGACTGAGCCGGCTTTTTCCGGCAAATATGCAACCAGCAAAGAGCCGGGGGTCTACCACTGTGTCGTATGCGGCGAGCCTTTATTTGACGCAAAAACAAAATTTGAGTCGGGGACTGGCTGGCCAAGTTTTTATCAGCCGGCCACACCTGACTCTGTAGCTACCGCATCCGATGACTCGCACGGCATGCAACGCAATGAGGTCGTCTGTAAACGCTGTGGCGCTCACCTTGGCCACGTATTTAACGATGCTCCCAAACAGCTCACTGGACAACGCTACTGCATCAACTCAGCTGCACTTAATCTCGCGACTCAGCGCCGCGAGTCCAAGACGTCCGAGGACTCACAGTAGACAATCTACATCTCGTCGCTCAAGGCGCACTTATCGAGCAGCTTGACCACAGCCCAGGTCTCTTTGCCAAAAATTTTCTCGTCAAAGATCTTGATTGTAGTTGGGCGAACAATATACGGGTATACTTTGACCGGACTTACTCCTCCGCGAGCGTCAATTTTAGATCGCTCAAACCCCGGAAATCGAGCCAT
>JAUYIX010000020.1 GCA_030688115.1 bacterium | reverse complement strand
CACGCGCATCCTCAAACGGGTCGATCCTCTTTACCAACATGATGCACTCCTTGTGCTTTTTTACTGAACCAATTGCCTTTTACACAAGGTCGCCAAACAAGTCCCCCTCCAACTAGGGAGGGGGTCAGCGTCATGCACATTTTATCTGGTTGAACACATCACGACGACCCTCTTCCTAGTTGCGCAGAGCCGCCAAGATGCAATCGATTGATGATACGTTTGTAGCCGCCCTCGCGACCGCCTAGCCAAAGAGCAACCCGTGCCACGGTAGTAGAACTCAAGCCCGTTTGACGCACGATCGCGGTGTACGGCACTTTTTTGGTTAGCAAAATCGCGGCCTTAAAACGCTTAGAAAACTCAGTAATTTCCTTTTGCGTCATGAGATCACGTAAAAAACGCCGCGCCTCGTTCTCGTTTTTTATCGAGAGGAGAGCCTTGATGAGACGCTTGTTGTCGATTTGATTCCAGTTCATACTATTACTTTACTAAACTAAAGTGTTGTGTCAAGCTCCAATTATCCACCATGAACACACTAGATGATGCAGTTGTCATAACCGGCCCACAACCGGGCCCCACCAGCCTGATTATTGGCGGCGTCCACGGAGACGAGACATGCGGCAGCCAGGCTGTATTGGCGGCTATGCACGACGTGCAGGTCCAAAAAGGCCGTGTGCTGTTGCTATTTGGAAATCCACGTGCCATCCGTAAAAACTGCCGCTTTACCGAGACTAATCTCAACAGGATGTTCCGGCCTGATAGTGAGCTCTCTCAAGCAGAGCGCGCGAGCTATGAGTATGGGCGAGCGCAACAACTCAAGCCCTATTTTGCGGAGGCCAGCGCCCTACTCGACATCCACGCAAGTTTTACACCTGGTAGTCTCCCGTTTATCATTTGCGAGCCGCAGAGCTACGCCGTTGCGAGTCAATTGCCGGCAAGTATAGTTGTATCGGGCTTTGACCGGGTTCAGCCAGGTGGAACCGACTATTACATGAACCGCTTGGGCAAGATCGGCATTTGTTTGGAGTCTGGCTACCTTGGCGATCCGGCTTCGCGCAAAATCGCTCAGGACGGGATCACTTCCTTTTTGCGCGCCCGTGGACACATAGATGGCATGCCCATCAGCGGATCAAAGCAAACTCGCCTTTCGGTGTTCTTACAGTACCGTACGCAGACATCCAGTTTTAAACTAGCTCGGGCATTTAATGACTTTGCGGTCGTCAGACAGGGTGAACAAATCGGGCACGACGGCCCGCGATCGATTGTTGCTCCAAAAACTTGTCGCATCATATTTGCGCGCGATCACAGCGCTATCGGCGAGGAGGCCTTTTTGCTTGCCGAGTAGGCCTACCTTTTGGCGTGCATTTGAGTTAAAAATGGTTGTTACCACTTTTTTTAGGCCCACGTCCGCTGCTTGTTTTTCTCCTCCTTGGTCCTAAACGCCGTCTCGAGATCGATCCCATACCGATTAGCAATCGCGCAGAGATAAATCAAAATATCAGCCAGCTCCTCATCGATCGTGCCGATCGTCGACCGCGGGTCGGTCCGTAGCTGCGCGTCGGTTTTTCTGATGGCCTTAAAGAGTTCGCCAATCTCCTCGCCGAGCAGCAGAGCTTTTTGCTGACCACTTTGCTGGGAGAACCCGCGCTCGCGCTCTAGCTCGCGGACGTAGAGCTGCACATCAGTAAGCGTTGGGTTGGCAGGGAGGGTTGGCATATGATTAGGATACTTCTCGGCCGACGGAACGTAAAGAAAAAACAGCCCCGCGTTGTTAGCGCGAGGCATAAAATCGTCGACTCTTAGCAGAAGATCTCTGGCGTTAGATCGGCCAGCGAGTCCAAGATCACGTCTGCGAGGCTGAACTTACTGCGATCATCCCCCACGTCCGGTACCGCGATGCACCGCATCCTAGCGGCCTTGGCGGAGATGAGACCAACGACCGAGTCTTCGATCGCGACACACTGTCGAGGATCTGCCCCCAGTCGAGCAGCCGCTTGCAAGTAAACGGCCGGGTGTGGTTTTCCAAACTCGACATGTTCTGCCGACTGAATGACATCAAACGCACACATCAGATCGAGTCGCTCAAGCGTCGCCTCAATGAGACGCAAGGGTGAGGACGAGGCAATGGCCATCGAGCTACTCACCTCAGCCGCGAGAGCAACTGCGTCGTGTGCGCCCGGCATCGGCTGTCCATCAGACTTGACCAGGGCGACCATAGCGTCGATGATCTCCTCGCCAACCTCCGTGAATGTCTTACCCTCCCAAGGATAGCGCTCGTACCAGTGACGCATTACCTCATCGACGCGGGTCCCGATCGTCTCCCAGGCAAGCTCCTCATTGAGCGGCACCCCTATACTGTAGAACACTTGGACCTCAGCGCGTCGCCACAGCGGCTCGCTATTGATAATAATACCGTCCATGTCAAAGATGACGGTTTTGAATGGCATGGAACAATCCCCTTTCTCCGGTGACTGTGTTTCTATCCGTAAATTGCAAAAAGTGCAAGAACGTTGTTTGATCAATCCACGCCCCTATGACCAAATACATTTTTGATTTTGATGACGTGTTGTTTTTTAACACCGCGCAGTTTAAGCCCCACATGTACAAGTGTTTTGAGGAGAGTGGGCTGCCATACGATGTGGTCAAAAAATATTACGACAGAGAGCGCGCTAAGGGATTTGTTTTGGAAAATCTTGTCAAAGCGGTCTTGCATGGTGAACACGTCGAGTCAATAACTGCGCTGGCACTGACCGAGAAGATATTGGGGGCGTGCAAACTTTTTCTTAATCACGAACTTATCAAGCGCATAAAAAAACTTGGGCCGGATAAGTGTTATCTGGTCACGCACGGTGTAAAAGCGTACCAAGTCGAAAAAATTAAACGCACTGGTATCGGGCCACTGTTTGCGCAAATCAGTATCGTGCAAGACACAAAAAAGTGGAGCGTGGAGCACCTGTGTGAGCAATTTACGGACGACCACATTATTTTTGTGGACGACAAAGAAAAACGATTTGCCGATCTCGACTTTAAAGAGTATCCCAACCTAACAACCATATTGTATCTTGGGCCGGAGACTATACCTGAAATTTTTGAACAAGGCACATGAATAAGACCATCCGCCAGTCGCGCCGCGTCAGAGCAATCATCGTCAAAGACGACAAGCTACTCACAATCAAGCGCACTAAAGTTAATGACGAGTACTGGGTTCTGCCTGGAGGCGGGATCGAGCCAGGTGAGACTACCGAGCAAGCGCTCGTGCGTGAGATAAAAGAAGAGACCGGGCTTGACTGCGTCGTTGGCGAGTATGTTGCCAACTATCCTTACAAAACCGCGCAGGTCGACCACGATGTGGCCTTTTACCGAGCGACCATCACCGGCGGCACCTTTGGCAACGGCACGGGGCCGGAGTTCACCCACCCACAAAACTACACCGGCACTCACGAGGCGCAGTGGATCGCGTTGTCGGCCGTGCCAACTTTGGAGCTACGCCCCCGAGAGATTCGGGATCGGATTGTTCAACTATTTACCTAAAGCTCTAATTTTTTGGTTTTAAAAGTCAGAGCCAGCTCCACTCGTAATCAAAAAATAGGAGATGCCTGGCGTGGTTGGCTTGCGTTTAAGGTTATTTATTGATTATTTTTAGATCGTCCATGTTACCAATGACGCGGACATAGTCCTCGCAGCCGTCAATGGCAATCTTGCCACACGTGCACTCTACAAATGCCTTGTGGGTATTCCAGTAGATCTCTTGTTTACAGTGGACGCACTGATAATAAGCTTCCTTATTTTGTTTAGCCATGAATTTAGTTTAAGAAGTTATTGAGATAGCGCTTGTAGACATACGTCCGGTCATATTTTTCTTTAGTACTCCGAGGCGACAAGATATCGAGTTTGATAAAACGGTCGATAACCTTTTGGGCACCCGGTCGCGAAAAACCAGTCCACTGCGCCACGGTCGCGTTTTTTACAATTGGCTGTTTAAATAGTTGTTGCAACACGAGAACAGCACTTTCAGATTCGCGCTTTGCGAGAGCCTGAATTTTCGCCATGTCTACCTCACGGAGTTTTGTAATTTTTTTACAGATGACGATGGCGTTTGCTGCCGTCTCGATAACTCCATCTAAAAAGAAATCAAGCCAAGGCAATAGAGCTCCATCAGAATAGTCACGCAACTTTTGGTAGTACGTCTGCTGGTGTTTATTGAAGTACGAGGACAAAAATAGCACCGGCCGCTCGAGTACCGTGCGATGGTACAGCTGCATTGTGACTAAAAGCCGACCCACGCGACCGTTACCATCTAAAAACGGATGGATAGTCTCAAACTGCGCGTGAAGTAAGCCTGCCTGCAATAATGGCAATGTCTTGTCGTCGTGGATAAACTTTTCGAGGTCATCCATCGCCGTCATTACATGTGAGGCAGGTGGCGGCACATATGTCGCATTTGACGGCATAGTGCCGCCAATCCAGTTTTGCGATTTTCGAAATTCGCCCGGCGCAGCGTAGTGCGACTGACGGGCTCCGCGCATTACCTGTTCGTGTAGCTCACGGAGCAGCCGCAAAGACATGGGTAGAGTTTGCAACCGTTTGAGCCCATGGTTAAGTGCGCGCACGTAGGCGACAATGTCACTCACATCTTGTGGTTGATCGCTGATACCAGCATTTTTCTCAATCGCGTCCACAATCGTTGCCTTTGTTCCCTCGATCTGCACTGACGAGGACGCATCTTTATGAACAAACATTGTTAAGAAAAAGTCGACGTCTGGGAGCGTGTGCGAAACTCCGTCAAGTTTACCAATGAGGCGACCCGCCTTGTCTAGTTTCAGTTGTAGCTCCGGTGACAGCTTAAGCATGCCTGGCACCGGAAACTGGGCAGGAATAAATGCCGAAAAACCGCCCGGTTGCTTGACCAAATGGCCTATTTGCAGCTTCATGGTTAGTTTACTTTGGTTGCTGACATGTAAACTATAGTACGCTATAGTTACTTTTAGGTAAAGGCCTTTTGAGCAAGCTACGCTTCAGGATTGCCTTTTTCTCTTAACTGAGCCATATTTTAGCCAGCAGTATCTTATATACTGAATACATAAGATTATATAAGATTAAGAAGAACGCGTTACCTCCAATGAAGATAAATAAATAAGCCCCCTATGACTAGTCGACTTGCGTCGAGCGCGGCACGAGGCCGAAATCATCCTAGGGGACTTAAGCCGACGTCTCTATCCCTTGCGGGAAAGCCACAACATAGTGACAGTTCGAGACGACGGCAATTC
>JAUYIX010000011.1 GCA_030688115.1 bacterium | reverse complement strand
CATTGACGTTGGTGGACCATCATCGTCCTCCGGATGGACTACTTGAGCAAATGCTTTTAGCTATTAACCCTGAGCCGGATATTCACTCATCGGCGGGGGCCTACCCGACCGCCAAGCTGGTCTATGATTTAATCGGGGCGTCGGCGCGTCCTGACCTTGCGCTGGTGGGGATTATGGGCGACAAAACGCATCACTCTTGGCGTGGTTTTTTGAAGGAGTTTAGCGCCGACGAGATAGAGCTGGCTGAGCGAGTCGCCAGCCGGCTTAAACTGGTCGGAGAGGCGCACCGCATCGATATGCGTGAGCATCGCCACGCTGTTCTTAAACGTCAACGAGCACTCTTTGGCTATTTGGTTCATAGCAAGAGCCTACCTGCCTTTATGGCCTCCTTTGACGCCGCCAAGACTCTCAAGGAGACGTTTGACGGACTCGAGGAGGGGATCGCCAGCAATACCGGTAAGGCCCAGGTCTCGGTTGAGTCGGGCATGGAGTTTGTGTACATCCAGCTTAAGGGCACAACGCCTTGGTCGGTCATCAGCGGTGTTCTCTCACGTCTCGAGTTGGTAGCGCCTAATCAGACGATCGTGATCTCCGAGCCTTGGCTTAAAGGGGTAGAACTCCGTGCAATGTCCAATGATCCGGACATCGACGTATCAGAACTTTTTAAAGGCTTTGGTGGCGGGCACGCAGCGATCGGTGGGGGTCATTCTGAGGCGCGCGCCAGTGAAGTAATCGATGTTTTGCGAGAGCGTTGGTCAGGCATGAAAGGCAAACCCGTCTAACAAAACTGATTACTTCCCATGAACCTAACAGAATCTCAGGGTAAACAATTATTTGTAAAATATGGTTTGCCCGTGCCCACAGCGTTACTCGCGCACTCCGCAGCAGAGGCCGAGACGTTTGCTGACCAATTGGACTCACCAAAAATCGTGCTTAAGGCGCAAGTACCGTTTGGCCATCGTAAAAAGCTCGGCGGCATATTTATCGTAAACAAAAACAAAGTTACCAGGCGGGCTAATCAACTGCTCGGCACAACCTTAAAAGGGGCGCAGGTGCGTGAGATTTTGGTAGAGCAATACATTGAACTGGAGCAAGAGTGGTATCTGGCGCTGGTGCTTAATCGGCGAGAGCGGCGCTTTGAGGTTATGTTCTCAAAAAAAGGCGGCATTGATATCGAGAGTGTCCGCTCAAATAAGATAATTAATATTCCGTTACCGCTCACCAACTTAGCGCGTACGGATTTGGCAACTGCCCTCAAAAAAAATATTGATCAGCTGGATGGCTTAATTAGGTTAATAGATAAATTATCGTTGCTCTTGCGTGAGCAAGACGCGACGTTAGTCGAGGTGAACCCGCTAGGATTGGATACCGACGGCAAGCTTTGGTTGCTTGATAGCAAGATTACTTTGGACTCTTCGGCAGCGTTTAGACATGCTGATTGGCCCACGTTGCCACGCGAAGAATTCGCGTTTGTGGCCCTGGATGGCACCATCGGCGTTATCGGTAACGGGGCCGGCTTGGTAATGGCTACCGTTGATGTGCTAACTCAGCAAAAGTTGCCGCCGGCAAACTTTTTAGATGTAGGCGGGGGTGCGGATCAGCAGCGTATGCTGGCGGCTTTAGGCCGAGTTTTTGACCAGCCAAATTTGCAGGCCGTGTTTCTTAATATTTTTGGAGGAATCACGCGTACTGACGAGATTGCACGCGGCATTCAGGCCTATCTTAGCGCTCATCCAAAACACGTTCCCCTAGTAGCGCGGCTTGTAGGCACAAAACAAAAAGAGGGGCGCGCAATTCTTGAGCAAGCAGGTGTTGCGGTCTTCACAGACATGCACCAAGCCATTGTGGCACTCAAAAAGGAGGTCGCTAATGTGGATCAATAATAAAACCCGCGTCTTGGTGCAGGGGATTACGGGCGAACAGGGCCGCTACCATACCCAACAGATGCTGTCAGACGGAACTCAAATCGTGGCCGGAGTCACCCCCGGCAAGGGAGGAGAATCCGTGCAGGGAGTTCCTGTATTTAATACGGTCGGTGAGGCACAGTCGGCACTTGGCGCTAAGGCGGCAGAGTGGGCCATCGGTTTTGTTCCTCCAGCTCATGCAAAATCAGCAGCCCTTGAGGCGCTAAATACCGGCTTAAACATTGTTGTGATTACGGAGCATGTCCCGGTCCACGACACGCTCAAAGTTTTGCAGGTGGCTCAAGAAAAAAACCTACACGCAATCGGACCCAACTGTCCCGGGATTATCAAGCCGGGCCAGATAAAAATTGGGATTATGCCAGCCTCCGTTTTTAAACCGGGCCGGATTGGGGTTGTCTCTCGCTCGGGAACGCTCACCTATGAGGTCGTCTCACACTTGAGCGGCGCAGGGCTTGGACAAAGCACCTGTATCGGTATCGGCGGAGACCCCATCCAACTGACGTCGCTATCAGGGGCGTTAATCGGCTTGCAAGAGGACACCGCCACGCAAGCAATTGTGCTGATAGGAGAAATTGGCGGTAGCGCCGAGGAGCAGATTGCCGAGGAGTTGATCGGATCGACCATTACAAAACCCGTTGTGGCTTTTTTAGCCGGGCGCAATGCCCCTCACGGTACGACTCTTGGTCATGCCGGGGCGATTA
>JAUYIX010000077.1 GCA_030688115.1 bacterium | reverse complement strand
ATCAATTCCTAAAATTTTTGGCATAGGGGTAAATAAATAGTTAGTACGAATAAATTATTGTTTAGACTCCTTTTGAACACCGTTTCCGACGCTCACGCGTGAAGGTCTAAGCACGGAGTCTCCGAGCTTATACCCTCGCGCATGCTCGGCGACGCAGGTATCTTTTTTACCGGGCACACTGGCGACAGCCTCGTGTAGCGCGGGATCAAAGGGTTGGCCGAGGGCTGTAATCTCGACAACTCCCAGACCGTTTAATGCCTCCAGCATTTGCTGTGCGACCATGCCCGTTCCGGTGAGAATATCTTTTGCAGCCGCCTCCTTGTGCGAGAGCACTTGATCGAGTAGATCCAACGTTGGCAGAAGTGTCTGCACGATCTCTCGGGTCGTGACTGCCAAAACCTGAGCGCGCTGCTCTTGTGTCCGCACTTGTAGATTTTTGTAATCGGCCTGAGCACGCTGCCAGCCCGCCAGATACTCTTGTGCCTGAGCCTGAACTTTTGCCAGCTCAGTGCTATGAGCGGACATCTCGACATTTTTATTAGCCGTCGACCGCTTGGCCGACTTATCATGTGCTCTAACCCGACTCATGCTCCTACCAGCCCCCGAATAAGTAGAACGCCAGGTAGCACCATCACTACCGCAACCGCCCAATGATTTTTTGAGAGTAAGCGACTCATGTAGGAGAGCAGCGCGACATTTCGGTCATAGGCCATGCGCTGCGGACCAAGCACAACCAGATGTCCGTGACGTCCATCGACTTCAAAGGTTGAGACCAGTACCGAGAGAGGCACCCGACCTTGCTCTGTGTCGTGACCAATAAATACTTTGACCGGAGCACCGCCCTCAGTGGTTACCTCGGTAAACTTCTCTTTGCTGTTTTTGTTGATCGAGCTCAATACCGACTCAGGATTATCAAAAATGCGCGCGACCGCCTTAGCAAGATGTTCGTCCTTAAGCTCTGGCAAATTTATCAAATGCGACAAGCCGGAGCGCTCCGATTGCGTCTCCTCACCATCCTCATCTACCGCACTAATCGCCACTTGCTCGGTCATCTCCGCCAAAAGACGAGCGGTCTCACGCGCCATAGCCTCGTAATGATGCTTCATGCGGACCAACCGCCGCTGCATCTCTGCTCGATGTCGTTTAATCGGCATACCGCCCTGAGCCAGACTCTCTACGTAGGTGCGATAGCCCAAATCAGTAGGAACCCGCCCGGCGGATGTGTGCGGATGTTTAAGCATGCCGGCCTGCTCCAGCGTGCTCATCTCGGCCCTCACCGTGGCCGGAGAGACGCCAAAATCGTACTGCGCTACCAGGTCTTTGGAGCCAACCGGCTCAGCAGAGCGGATATGCTCGCTGATCACGGCCTTTAATATTACGGCTTGGCGTTCTGATATCTTCATTGCTAGCACTCTAACATAGTGAGTGCTAGCAGTCTAATCAACTGGTCCCCAGTATGTCAAGATGCTACCCTATAACCCAGTTAATTATTTTTACATATACTTATTTATGAACCACTCGGTAACCACCCTTGCTCGCCATACCGGCCGTATCGCCGTATTGGGCATTTTTTCGGTCTCCTTTTTGAGTTTAGCGGGCTGCACGCTAGGGAAAACACCCCCGATAGCTCCGGCACAAGAGCAGGCCTCAATTGATATTTCTAGTGACGAGGGCTCAGGATCGATTAATATAGGTGAAAACGGGATCAGTTTTTCCGGAGAAGACGGCTCAACAACCGCTACTATTGGACAAGGACTGCCTGACAACTGGCCATCCGATTTACCGACACCTGAGGCTGATATTGCCTTTTCTGGATCAACCACTGAGGAGGATGGCGCGACAACTTTTTCCGCAGTATTTAGCTCAAGTGAGTCAGCCGACGCCATGCTGAGCTCTTTAAAGAGTCAATTTACAGCTGCCGGTTGGTCCGTAGAGGGTGACTACAACGCTAGCTATTCGGGGACGATAAGCGCGGGCTTTAGTGCAACCAAAGCGGAGAATACGGCCAGTATATTGATCGCAGCCGACTCCTCTGACCCGGGTCAACTATCGGTTACAATCGGCGCCGAGTACCGCTAAGCGATACCGGTCACCGGTCGCGCAATCAAAAAAAGCGAGAGCAAGACAACAGCAACCGCACCGAGCACCAGGCCAAACAAAGACCCGAAAAGCACACCGTATCCGGTGTGCTTTTCTCCTTTTTGGAGCAGCCATAAACCAACAACTACCCCTACCAAGACAAGCGCTACGATCAGCGACTCGGTTTTCCAGTCAAAGACAAAGCGCTCCCCCACAATGACGTAGGTTATGGCCGCGATAACCATTGCAGCCATGCTGATAAAAAAGGCTAACAAAAAACGTTTGTTGTGTTCGAGGGGAGACGCCGTCGCATCTTGAGCTGATTTTTTGTTAGCACCGGTCATTAGGGTGTAATCGTAATCAGAATCTCAGACGACGCTGAGGCACCGGCTCGATCAGAGACCGTCACCCGCACCGTAAACGTGACACTCTCCGACGTAACCGAATAGGTGTGCGTCGGGTTCTGCCCAGTCGTTGAGACACCGTCGCCAAAATCCCAGGTATACGTTAGTGAATCTCCGTCTGGATCAGTACCGCTCGCTCCAAAACTAACCGGACTACCGCCACCAAAGCTGGTACCGTCGGCCGGACTTGTAATGCTCACCGAGGGACCATTGTTAGGACTACCCTTTACCGTCGCACTCTCATCTTGGGAGCAGGCCTCTTTGCCATCTTGATCAACCACGCACACGTTATATGTGTAGGTCTCTCCGGCCGCGACTGCACTATCCGTAAACTCCGTATCATCTTGATCAGTAATTCTGTCTAGAACCTCCTCATCACGTTTAACAATGTACGAGCCAAAGTCTTCTATATCGCTTTTGCCCCATGATACATAGACCACTCCGGCGTCGACCGTACTTAAGGACACACTCGGTGCATCCGGTCCGGCAGCACTACGTAGCACGGTCAATTTTGTTTCTGTCTCATTGCCGGCCGGATCAGTGGCGATAACGGTGATGGTGTTCTCCCCCTCTTTTAGGTCGACCTCGGCGCTAAACTCTCCCAAATCATTTTTGACATCCTCTCCATTGACCGTAACCGAGGCCGATAAATCAGTTGTACCGTTAACGTCAATCGTCTCCTCATCCGTCTCGTCTCCATTTTTGGGAGAACTGATCGTCAATGCCGGGCCCTCCGTATCCGAGCGACCGGCTAGCGCGGCCAAATGTTCCTGGTCTTTTTCGAGGTTCCAGCGGAACCAAAACGACTCCATAATATCGGAAGGAATATCTTCGGTATCAAATTCGTCGTCGGACTCCGGGACGCGGCCTGAGCGGATGGCCGTTTGTTCGTCCTCTTTTAAAAATAATTTGCCAAGCTCCGCGACCGTCCCATCTTGCTCCTCATGCCCGGTTACCACACTCGTGTCCTCGACCGCTCGCACGGTCGACTCATCACCTGCGCGCTCGAGGTCAAAGGTTGTGCTCTGGGCCTCAACCGTGAGCTCCTCGGTTGTAACGCTAGTGTGCGGCTTTGTGTCACCGGCAACCAGGACCCAGACCTCGCCCTCGGTTAGTTCTGCCGTAAACTCTTGCTCGCTGGCTTGAGTCAACGCCAAACGACTATCCTCGTTGAGACGCATAACGCTACCGCTTGACAGCTCAAGACTAGCCAAGGCCTCACTATCGGTCCTGATCTCGCTACCCGGCTCCAGGGTCATCCCATCCGCCGCATCTCTAAAACTTTGGTCATCGGGTTGCTTAGCTTGAACATCTCCACGCTCGATTACCAGAGTTAGCTGGACGGCACCAGGCTCCTCGGTTTTTGGATCACGCCCGCCCAATGTGACCAAGACGATTATCACAATCAGGAGCAGTGCCCCGGCGATCGATCCCCACAAGATCCAGCGTTTTTTTCGATCGACATTTTTATCTCCGCGTACCAGCGCGTCTCGATTAACTCTGACTCGATATTTTTGGTCCATCATGGATGTTAGTGTATCAAATTAGTGATTTATCCCGCGCTTGAGCCTCCTCCGCCTCCCCCTCCGCCGGAAGAACCACCAGAAAAACCGGAGCTGCCGGAGGAGTAGCCGCCCGAGCCACTTGAGCTCGGCCGGCTGGCCAGCGTTCCGGTAGTTGCGGTAGACAAGCTCCTCATGGCGCTCGTTAAGGCATAGGCGTTAAAGGTTTGACCCGGAGTTGAGCCATGGTACCAGCTCGGGTCCTGTCCCTGATAAATATCCTTAAATTTTGAGGCCCACTGTTTTTCAACATCAAAGACCATGGCGTAGGGCAAAAAACGTTCAAAGGTCTCGGCGGTCATTTTGCGAACCACAAATCTTTCGGCCGTGTACAGATAGAGCTTAAAGCCCTGAGCGTGCTCGCTAGCCCCAACGCCCTTTTGGGTACGGCGCGGAGCGGCGCGTCCAAACATACCGACCACAAGACCGGTCAAAAAGACGGGAATACCAAATCCATAAAAGAAAAAGCCAAAAAAACCAAGCCCGATAAGGATGCCTGACCATCCGCGGTACTTGGCCCTACGCGACTCCGGGTTCTCATCAAAATACTCGTGCCGCATTATCTCCTCGTACATTTTGTCCTGGATCGGCTTAACGTATCGGTAGAACCGGTTACGTAGCTCGCTCAGCAGTACGCTCGTCTTAGTATTAAAGATGTGCTCGAGCAAAAGTTTTTCAAACGGTAGCAACTTTGTATCAGATTCAAAATCAGGCTTTTTGAGGATAAAGCGATAGCCTTTTTTAATCCGCGATTTACCAACCTCCTCGATGACAAGATATCCGCGCACAGCCAGATCAACTATCGTTGCGCTCAAATCTTTAAGATCGGCTCTCTCATCAATAAGTGTACCCAGCGCTCCCGGAGTCAGCTCGTCGGGTGGCTCGTATTGAGCGATAATCGTGCCACTCCCCTTGGGATCGCGCCCACTTTTACGCCAGCGGATCAGCAACCAAATCCCTACCCAAACCGGCAATAGCGCATAACCGGCGATTAATCCGACGACCAACGCAACGATCAGTTTTTTTGGGACGGTATCAAAA
>JAUYIX010000074.1 GCA_030688115.1 bacterium | reverse complement strand
TGCGCCGTTGTGAGTGTCAGTAATCGAGTCAGCCACAAGCGTAGCTGCGGCCGAGCCCATAACCATCCCATTGCCGGCCAGGCCGCTTATGACCCAGATCCGCCCCGGGTGGTGTGGGTGTTGATCAGCATAGGGTAAACCGTCTTGGGAGGCGAACAAAGAGCCCGACCAACGCTCGGTTACGGCATAATCTCCCGGCAAACGCTTTGCTAAAAAACTATCAAGTTTTTGTTGGGCGATTGCGGACTCAAAACCCGGTTTTGAGTCCGCCCCACCAAGCATGATCCGGTCGATGTATCTGCGATAATAAAAATAGGGCAGGTCCGTATCCCAGACTAAATCGTCACTGACGGGCTGTTGTTTGTAGTGCGCCAATAGTGCGTAGGTAATATGCGTGGTAAATAGCGGCTTGAACTCGTCCATGATCGGCAGACCGGTGGCGATAACAACTTTGTTAGCCGTGATCGCACCCAGGTCGGTGGTAACGTGGACTGATTTTGTCGTGGCCGTTACGTTTGTCACGGCCGACTCTTCAAAAATGGTGATTTTTTTACCGATAGGTGTTTGTAAGAGTCCGATTAAAAACTTACGAGGATCAAAGTGAGCCTCTTGTTCAATAACGATACCGTCGGTGGCTTGTGGGGCGCTTTGGTTTAGTTCTTGGCGAGTGGCTTTATGGGCGAGTGGTTCTACCTGATGCAAAACCGACCACTCACCTGCCAAATCCGGATCCTCTTTGTGATATGAGACGATAAACGAGCGGCACTCCTGCCAGTCACACTTGATTTTTTGTTGCAGAACCAGATCGCGGATCGACCGTTGTGTCTGCTTATTAAAAGCGATGAGCCGCTCCATAAAACGCTCACCATATCTGGTGACCAGAGGGGCAAGTGCCGTGTCCGGGATGCGCGTGACAAAGGCGGTTGTGTAGCCGGTGTCGCCGGTCGCGACATGGTTAGCCTCGATGAGGGTCACCTGCACGCCATTTTTTGCTAACCGGTATGCCGTCATGCAACCGGCTATGCCGGCTCCTACGACAACTACGTCGGATTTGCGCGCGCCTTGCAAGCGTGGATAGCGACGACTGTCGGGCGTTGATTTAAACCAAGGGGCGGCCATGAGCGTTAGATTATTTATTGTGATGGGTCCGTTTTATGGGGTACGGATCATTGGCGGAGAGGGTGGGATTCGAACCCACGATGCCCGTAAAGGGCATACAGCTTTTCGAGAGCTGCGGTTTCAACCGCTCACCCACCTCTCCATAGTGGGTTTGTCTACACCGATTGTAGCCTTTTTTCAAGCGATCGGCTCGCCACTTTTGACAAGAACAAAAAACCACCCTACTCGGGCGGCCTTTTGAAAACCGGCGCTGACCTACTTTTCCGCTTACGCGGTATCATCGGCCCTGATGTGCTTAACTTCTGTGTTCGGAATGGGAACAGGTGTGACCACACCGGTAGAAGCACCGTGACAACTTTTCTAGCATGCCGGCCTGATGGCGTCAAGGGTCATTTTTTGTTACCATATGTATCGAAATGACTTCCCAAAAAAGTACCTTGCACCGCCGGGGGCGCCCCTATGGTTTTATGTCGGTAACGCTTGTTAGTCTGGCTTTGTCGCTACTACTCGTAGTGGTAACGATCAGCGGTATTAATTATTTTAGTCCCCTGGAGCAGGCCAGCGCACACCCGTCTGTGCCTTACACGGATGCCTGGACGGTGGATGGTGAGGTTCTTGATATTGCCACGGACGGCAGCTCGTACTACTTGGCGGGAAATTTTGGAAACACAAACCCATATAACGGCCACGGCGTTGCAATTAACAAAAGTGATTGGGAGCTGGCTGACAGTGTTTTATCGCGTATTGAGGGGATTGTCAGGGCCGCTGTCCCGGACGGTACAGGTGGCTGGTTTGTTGGCGGTGATTTTGTTGAGGTTGATAATCAAACGTTTTGGCGTCTGGTACACATCGAGGCAGATGGGTCGGTAACGGCCACCTGGAATCCTGATGTTGATGGTCCGGTTCAGACTCTATTATTAGACGGTACCACGCTCTATGTCGGCGGGAGTTTTACTCGGGTTTTGGGCTCAGGTGGGCCTATTCAGTGGCGGGCTGCAGCCTTTGACGTATCAGACCTCTCGACAGTGACGTTATTGCCTTGGGACCCAAACCTACCGGATACGGTTTATTCTATCAAAAAAAATGGCTCCTACATTTTTTTGGGAGGTAACTTTAACTGGGCCAATAATTCTGCCAACACCGGGCACTCCGGTTTGGCTGCGGTGGATCCCTTAACCGGATCGGTAGAACCAAATTGGCAACCCAGCGCTGATAGCGTTAGAGACCTCGAAGTCACCTCGGATGGGTCCGTAGTATATATAGGCGGCACTTTTACCTCGGTAAAAGGGGTTGGACGCGATGATTTGGCTGCTGTGTCGGGGCCCAATGGCGTGGACGACGCAACACTGTTTGATTGGAACCCGGATACGTTGGGTTCTATTGAAGAGATCGAGCTATCCTCTGACGAGAGCATTGCTTTTGTAGGTGGTAACTTCTCCAGACTGCGTCATGGGCAAGTTGACGAGCTATTAATTAACCACTTGGCGGCAATCTCTGCAGATGAGACCGATGCCTCAGCCACGCCAGTGACCACTTGGCAGCCAAATCCGAGCGCGCAGATACTTAATATGGTTCGGCAGGGCGACACACTATACCTGTCCGGTAGCTTTAATAGCGTTGGAGGGCTAGCTCGGCGCAAATTTGCCAATATTGATGTCTCCAGCTTAGCCAGTGTCTCGGTTGGGTCGCTCTCGTTATTACCAAAAGATAGCGGCACAACTCTTGGGTGGTCCATCTACCCTTCGACCGATGAGGTGTTTGTGGGTGGCAGCTTCTCTGCTATCGGAGGTGAACCGCGTAACATGATTGCGGAATTTGATCTCTTAACCGACGAGCCCACGACATTGGATTTACAAATGCAGGGTAATCAAGTCGAGCGCATATTGATTGATGACAATATTCTTTATATAGCCGGAAACTTTAGCGAGGTTTTGGGGCAGCCTCGCGATAACCTGGCGGCAGTAGACCTGGACACTTTAACCGTATTGGATTGGAACCCTGATCCAAATAACCGTGTTTATGATATGGCTATCTACGAGGACGAACTATACGTTGGCGGAACATTTACGACACTTGAGGCTGGGGCTCAATCTCGCGCGCGACTGGCGACTTTTGATATTTCGGATACGAGTAACATTACGCTAACCGCTTTTAACCCGGGTGTTGGTAACCTGATCGTCTACGAAGTTGAGGCGGACGCCACAAACGTGTACGTAGGCGGATCCTTTACGCTGGCAGGCAACAACGGGGGGTCGCCCGGAACGGGAGCACGCTCCAGATTAGCGGCGCTCAACAAGAGCACCGGTGCAGCAGATCTGTCATGGGTTACTCCCTCTAACAGCGTTTTTGTGATGGATCTGGATCAGACTTCAGACTTGTTGTATATCGGGGGCGCTTTTACTTCTCTGGATGCGATCCCACGCCGCGCAGCCGCCCTGGACGTAAGTACCGGTCAACCCACCGGTTGGGCACCAACCCTTAATGGAGCCGTAAAATCACTCTATCTGGACGAGAATGTTGTCTATGTTTCTGGTAGTTTTACGACATGTAATGGGGTGGCCCAGCGTATTTGTGCTTATGAGTATGATGGGACGCCGGCCTCATGGAGTCCGGACTTGGGCACGGGCGCTCCGGCCGTGCGAGCGCCGATTGTGCGTCAAGGTGGTCGCCTGCACGTTGGCGGAGGATTTGCCTCTGTTGCGGGAGAAGATAGAGAGGGCTATGTTCAGTTTTTAATGACCCAAGTTGAGTTTGAGAACGCCTCATCTTCTGCTCCTGAGGCCGATCCATCCACGATCGTTACCGTTCAGGCAACCCAACCTGACACGGTCAGTGCAAATATCGCCGTGGTGGGAGGAACCGCCACCGACACGACCGATTTTGAGTTATTGACCTCGACCGTCAACTTTACTCCGGGTAATTCAACAGCGGACATCGACCTGACACTCGACAACGATCAAATCGCCGAGGCGGATGAGACGGTTATATTAGAGATAGAACAGGTCTCGTCGACAGGGGTTAGTGGATCGATTACTCAGCACACATTGACCATTCAAGATGATGATACCGCCAGCGTTGCTTTGGCGGAGTCTGCGGGACAAACGGAGGTAGCCGAGGGCGGAGCGAGTGATACTTATGAGGTTCAGCTTACCAGCCAACCGCTCAATGACGTTGAGGTTACGGCAACGGTAGGCGATCCAAGTGAGCTAACGGTATCCCCGGCATCGCTGAGCTTTACATCGCTCGATTGGAGCACGCCGCAAGAGTTTAGCGTTGAGGCCATTGACGATCCCGATGTGGACGGCACGCAGACGGTTGAGATAGATCACGTGGCGACGAGTGGAGACGGGATGTACGATGGGGTGGGAGTCTTGAGTGTAACGGTCACGGTTTTGGATAATGACAGTGTCAGCAGCCCTCCTGACTCTCCCGGCACGCCAGGTGCGGATCCTACTACACCAACCGGCGTGCAAGTGATCGATGGTCCCGACCCGATCACACAGGCGATCGCGGTCTCTAGGGATAGATTTGATGCGGGACTTGCCGATGGGGTTGCCTTGGCTCGATCAGACGTAAGTGTTGACTCGCTCACCGGTGGTCCGTTTGTAAACCTTAAAAACCTGTCACTGTTACTGACCGAGCCGACCGGGTTAAACGCTCAAACGCTCTCCGAGATTGATCGTGCGCTGGGGGATACTGCCAAGCCAATTTATTTGATTGGTGGGCAGGACGCACTGTCATCCCAAGTTGAGAGCAATTTACATGCGGCCGGCTATGATCAGATCTTCCGGTTTGCCGGTGATGACCGTCGCCAGACCGCACGCTTGTTGGCGCA
>JAUYIX010000063.1 GCA_030688115.1 bacterium | reverse complement strand
GATTTAGGACCCAACCCACGTATAAAAGGCACGTCGCGCTTTTTTGTGCTTACGGCCTTACTGTGTTCTAACAAGCGTCCTATAGAAAAGCTTGTGACCAAGATCCGCCTGAGTGCCGGGAAGAAAATGCGCTATGTATCTGAGCTACACGCAACAAATTTACGCGATGTAGATTGCCTGCGCTTTTGCCGGCAAATAGTAAATAAGAATGTAATCATAAACGCCGGTTATATAGACAAACGCAAGCATGATTACTCGCGGATAGATACACATGTGCTCTACAGTGATCTAGTCAGACATTTTTTGGCTGATTGCCTTGAATGTCATGCGGGTACAGACCAGATAGTAATCTTGTCCCGCCGCGAGACAAACCAAGCCCTGAATGCGCGATTGATCAGGGCGGTACGCAATGCATTACTAGCGTGCGGAATAAAAAACGCGGATATTCGTGTAAAAAAACCAGATCAAGAAAAAGCACTGCAGGCGGCTGATATAGTGAGCTGGGCAATCTTCCAACAGCTTGAGTTTGGGAATAGCCAATTTGTCCAGGCTCTCGCGAGAGTACTGTTGAAGTTACAAAAACTGTAAAAAACAAAACCCCGGGCGCGTTACGGGCCTTCTTACGGAGACCCACGCACGGGGATTTACTTGTCTGCGGCTATGGTACACGAAAGAGCCTATATGTCAATCCACAACGATTTAAGGTATTTTTCACATATGCTCACGTTTGTCACCGGCAACAAAAATAAACTCGCGGAGGTTCAGGCAATACTGGGCGATGTGCAGCAGCTCGATGTTGAGGTGCATGAGATTCAAGAGTTGGACCCCCACGCAATTATCAAACACAAGTTAGATGAGGCGCGTCATCACTCCAAGGCAGAACTTATCGTCGAAGACACCTCACTTTACTGTGATGGCCTCAAGGGCCTGCCCGGGCCGTTTATCAAATGGTTTTTAAAATTACTCGGTCCGGCTGGCCTAGCCAAACTGGTCATCGGCACCGGCAACACTCGCGCGACTGCCAAGTCGATCGTGGGTTACTCGAGCCCGAGCGGCGAGATTGAGTTTTTTGAGGGCCGCATTACCGGCACCATTGTCGAACCGCGCGGTCCCGACAAATTTGGCTGGGATCCGATCTTTATGCCGGAAGGGTTCTGCCAGACGTTTGCCGAGATGCCCCAGGACCAAAAAAATAAGATCAGCATGCGGCGGCAAGCGCTAGACAAGCTGAAAACACACTTGCGATCACGCTAAATCCCCTGTCTTTGGCTTAAGAATTATTTAATGTTAGCGTGCTAGCATGTCCCACAAAGATATGCGCAAAAACCAGCAACAAGCCGCCCAAAGAGGCTCCAAGGCCTCGGAAAAACTCACGCCAGAGCAGCGTGCAGTTATTCATAAGGCGGTAAAAAAAGTCGTCGACCAGTACGGTGAAACCTTGCGCATGCTTGGACGGGAGTGATGATAAGCAAGATATCGCTAGCAGAAGTTGAGGAGATCGCCTTTGTGCTGGCAAAAAAGATCATGGAGTGGGATGAACCACTTCCACCCTTTACGACACGCTTTTTAGGTAAACTCGAGAGTTGTCTTGATCAACCCTTTTTGAGTTTTGACGGTAAGCAACTGTATCCGACTCTGGTGGATAAAGCAGCTATACTATTTTACTTAATGAACAAGAACCACCCATTTGAAAACGGTAACAAACGGCTTGCTGTTACCACCCTGCTCGTTTTTCTTTTTAAAAATGATCTTTGGCTTGATACCGGGGTGGACTCTCTCTATAAGTTTGCAAAGTCCGTGGCTGCGAGCGCTGCAAATGAAAAAGAGCAAACTATTATTTCGATTAAAGCATTTATATCTAATGCAATTACTAAACAGTAAGCCATGATCGAGGTAGAACTCCGCGCTCGGTTCGGCCGGCAAAAACATGACGAACTCCTGGTTTTTTTGAACAAAAACGCCGAATCGCTCGGCAATGATGATAAGGATGTCTACTACTTTATTTTGCCTGATCGGCTGCTCAAGTTGGTAAATAACACAACCAAGCACGCGGCCAAGCTGTCACTCAAGCTTAACCGCATCGGACGTGGCGCCGCTTTTGAAGAGATTGAGTGTGGCATTGTGCCTGACCAATTTGGAAACGCCGTTAATCTGGTTAAGGCGCTGAATCTCACCCGCAAAGTCATTCACGAACCGCAGCAGCGTCAAAACTTTAGCTACAAGGGCTGCGAGATTGCGCTTAAGTTCAGCAAGACCTGGGGACATCACATGGAAATAGAGAGTCTGATTGACAATAATGCAGACACATCAGCCGCTGAGAAAAAAGTTCACGCAGTTGCTAAGGAGCTTGGGGTCACACTCATGACCGAGCAAGAGCTTACGCGGTTTGTTGAATCTATTGAAAACAAGCTGTAGCTAGACCATGACCACCATCAAGTTTAGGTATTCTCGTGTTTTTGAAGAATACAACAAACAAAATTGGCTCGCGCAACATGATGGCGTTTACCCATCTCCAGATGAAATTCTTTTTTTATTGAAAGCACGGCAACGTCTCTGGAAAAAACACGAGAAAAAAGTTGTTCGCACGCTTGAAAAAATTGTTGGCGTCACTTTTAGTGAAGATACAATAACTTGTTACGTGGTTGGGCGTGGAGTGCCAATTTCTGACCCTGTTATTATGCCAATCTTTGCCAACCGACCAGCAACGCGATTTGTTGATTCACTGGCACATGAGCTTACGCATCGACTACTGAGTCAAAAAGATGGAACGCTAAAAATGCGGAGGGTTACAAAGATGCTCAGAAAAAAATACCCGCATGAGCCCTGGAACGTCATCCTGCACGTCATGGTTGATGCTGTCATGGCTGAACTGTATAAAAAAGTGTTTACGGCTGCTCGGATCAAGAGTGATTACCGGTTTATCTCTTCTATCCAGGAATACAAACGCGCTTGGGAAATTGTGTTTGAGATTACCCCCAAAGGTGTGCTACAGCCGTTAAGAAAATAGACGCATGTGCCAGCAATAATTTGACTAGCTTTCTTTTTGTCGCTAGTATCTAACTCGCGATGAAAACCATTATCTAAACATCGCCCGCAGCAGCGTCTCGGTTAGCGCAAAAGCCCGCCCGCGGTAGGGTTTTTCGTGGACATCCAGGCCGGGCCGCGTATTGACCTCAAGCACGGCAAATTTTTCAAACCTCCGGATGTCCGGTGCCAGCAAATCAACCGCGCAAAAGCGCAGCTCCAACAGCCGTGCAATCCGTACTGCCAACTTTTTATAATCCTCGTGCACCCGATCGGTGCACTCAAACGAGCGGCCACCCGTACTGACGTTTGCGTTTTTGCGCAAGACCACGCGCACCCCGCGCCCCACAACCGAGTGTTCTGCCAAATTTTGCAGACTCAGATGCCGTTGCAGCTCAAGATCGCGCACGATCGGATTAAGCGGCAGAGTCGGCTCCACACCCGGCTGGGAATTATACAAATCAATCAAGCGACCGATACTCGACCGCCCGTCGCCAATCACATAGGCCGGCTTGCGCAACAAAACCGTCAGCACCCGCCCATCTAGCACCACAAAACGATAGTCGTCGCCCGGCACAAAAGCCTCAACCAAAAACGAGTTAGGCTTACCCTTGGTCCGTCGGTTGAACTTAAACACCTCCTCGATCCCGCGGAGCAAGGTCGCATCGTCGCGCACATCCACGGTCACCGCTACACCACCCGACCCATCGATCGGCTTGACCACCAGCGGGTAACTCAGGTCACCCTGGCGCACTCGCTCCAGCGCACGGTTAGGATTTTTCTCGGTGAACCCGGGCGCCGTCCGGATCCCCTCTCGCACCAAAAGCCGCTTGAGTATCGCTTTGTTGTTGGCCACCGCCGAGGCAACGTAACTATTTAGATCCACAATGTGGCGCCAAACAAAAAATCGACGACCGGCCCGACTAAACACATTCAGTCCGGTCGATTGGTCGATCGGCTCTACCTTGATATTCAGTTTTTTAGCGGCCGCGGCCAGGAGACGTTCGTCCTCGAGAAGATTGAGAGGGATCGGCACTGTCGGCGGGGTCGGTGTATTTTTTTGAGTCATAATGTAATAGAACCATCTGCAAAGACGATCTGCGGAGAGCAGGAACTACCACCTGAACCGGGGACTCTATGAAGTTGGCACCATTGCTATACCACGATTGCCCCAAATTGTCCAGCAACCTTAAGTTGCGTAACTATCCCTTCATAAACCAAACCGCGCTGCTTGTCCTGGCCCGTTTTTTGTTGGCCGAACAACGCCAAATTACGAGTTAAACAAATAATACGTAGTCTCTACCTCAGCCGTGAGCTTTAGAGCGTTGCCATGCGTAAGCATACCAAGATACGAGTGCATAGTTTTGACAGAACCACCCGCAACCGCGGCCAGCATTCTGCGTTTGGTGCTCTGCCGTAACACGCGATGGTACGGAAAGTGCACCCAACCCAAAAAGTCAACGCCGGACGCCACCGTCTTGATCCAGACCTTATCCGGGTGCATTTGTAGTCGCAAGCGCTCCCATAAAAACTGCTCGAGCAACGGCAACAATTGCTCAAGCCAGCTCTTGTCACACGACATAATCACAAAATCATCCGCATAGCGCTGATAGTATTCTGCCTTAAGCTTGTGCTTTACAAACTGATCAAATTGATTGAGGTACACATTGCAGAACAACTGCGAGGTGAGGTTCCCAAGTGGCAACCCCGTGCCTGGCAAGGTAGAAAAACTCTCAACAACAGTGGCCAATAGCCGCCTCAGCGATCTGTCCGGAATATGCGACCATAACAACGCAAGTAACACCGCATGATTGATACTTGCAAAGAATTTACGGATGTCTCCTTTGAGCACCCAGACCGTGTGCTTATGATTGTGACTAGCCCGCCTGGCCAACACAGTAAATCGATCAAGCGACAGGTGCGTCCCTTTACCTACACGACAGGAGTAACTATCCGCAATAAACGTACGATCAAAAAACGGGTACAGCAACCGATACAATGCTCGATGCAACACACGATCTCGTACACTGGCTTTATGGATAATTCTTTTTTTTGGATCTGACACGACAAACCGCTCATAGGGCCCATGTCGATACTGACCCGTTGCAATCAATTGCTGTAACTCAAACAAATTATCAAAGAGGTGTAAGCTAAATCGTTGAACATCAAGCTTATCTCGTTTGCCCGCCTCAAACTCGCCCCAGGCTTCCAAAAGATTTTCTAGTGCGCTAACATCAGCAATCGTATGAACCAACTGAATTTTACCGACACTCGTCCGGGATGGACCCCCCCAACCAGTCGGTGATTTGCCAATTTTGCATAAGACCTCCCAAGCCTACCAAAGTTGGCACCGTTTGCTACCGCACATTCCACGTCTCTCACGCCTTACGCTCGGCCAAAAAATAGACCAGCTGTTTTTAGATTTACTAGAACTACTGCTCCTCGCTTGCTACTCCCGCGGCCTCGATAAACAACGCGCCATAGATAAAGCCAGCGTCAAACTCGACACGCTTAAATACGTCCTCAGTATGGCTTGGCAACTACGGCTCATCGACAACAAAAAGTATCAGCATCTCGGCGGTCCCCTCGTAGAAGTCGGACGTATGCTGGGTGCCTGGCGCAGATCAGTTATGACTCTCGCAGCACAACAAAACCTCCACCGTTAAGGTGGAGGTCAAAAGAGTCTTGCGACGAGCAGCGAACCGCGTGTACGCAGACCAGCGATTGCCGGTGTTGCGACAATTGAGGTTGAGGTTGCGACCGTTGTTGTCGGTGTTGAGGTACAGGAGGCGCTGATTGCGATCGGGGTCGGTCCAGGCCGTCTTGCACAACATGCCATCTATGTCACTGCCCATCGAGTACTCGCAGGGCTGTACCGGTCTATGGAGAAGTTATCTCCCAAGCAATGTTGTACCAAGTTCCTTTTTTTTGAGCTCTGCCGAACACGCTCGCCCTAGCCGTGGCTTGGACGATTCTGGCTGAACAGAGAACGAGCCCTGAGGCCGGGAGCCTTGGCCGCCGACTCACTCAAATAACCCGTGTCCAGTATAATAAGAAATAAGAAAAAAAGAAGCCCCGAGTTGCAACGATTGCAAAACGGGGCGGAAAGGCCAAGGGATCAGAGATCCACGAGGTCCTAAGGACAAGTGCCCAAGGGCAACGCCGGAGACTTGCGACGAGCAGCGAACCGCGTGCACCCAGACCAGCGACCGCCGGTGAAGCGACAACCGAGGTCGAGGTCGCGACCGTGGCGCCCGGTGAAGATGTACAGGAGGCGCTGATCGCGATCGGGGCCGGCCCAGGCCGTGTACATAGAAGCGATCGGGTGCTTCCGCTGCTCCTCGGGATGCTGGGCACCCAGAGCGAGCATGTACTCCGGCTCGATCGGGGTGAGACCCTGACGCTCGTGCTCAGCGTCGACCTCGGCGTCACTTGCCTCGCGTCCGAGGTGGACGTACTCCACCCAGACCTCGTCAGGACCCGTACCGACCAACTTTATGTTGGCGTTGATCTCGTCGTTTCTCCAGTCGCACTGACCGTCCGAGACGAGCTGCTTGACCGTCTTGGTGCGGTCGAGCACGACGCGCAGGCCCTGATGGACCACGGCCCTGGCGCCGAGGAAAGACTTGGCAAGCTCGCGGACGAGCTCGTGGTTGTCGATCTTGTCGAAGTCCTCGTCTGTGGCGCCGAGATCCTCGAGGGCCTTGA
This sequence comes from bacterium, assembly GCA_030688115.1. Classification (GTDB taxonomy): domain Bacteria; phylum Patescibacteriota; class JAUYIX01; order JAUYIX01; family JAUYIX01; genus JAUYIX01. The sequence continues at coordinate 8 of JAUYIX010000063.1, read as the reverse complement.
TGAAGACC
>JAUYIX010000062.1 GCA_030688115.1 bacterium | reverse complement strand
GGTAGCCCGCTCTTTTGTCCGTTGGCAACCACGACGTTGGTTGGACCGGTCACGTGCTTTTGCATCAGCGCTACGGCCGTGGCAAATCGATCTTGTCCCGCACTGCGATCGATCGTGGCCACCGTCCCGATATCCGTGAGCGTACTCACAAGTCCGGCGGGCAAGGCTTCCTCACCTCCAATGATCTCCACCGCGGTTACATCCGGATGAGCCTCTAAAAAGTCACGCGTAAAGTCATCCAACGACGACTGACCTCGCTCTGCCAGCAGTATCGGATCAGCCTGGTTATCCATAATGACATCCCCGGCCACCGCACCTGCTACCAGCGCGTCCGCAAAAAGAGCGTGTTCTGCCAAAAATACTTTTGTCGTAGGGCTTGGGTTAAGTGCCACAATCTCCTCAGCTATACGTGCTGCCGTACCGATGCGATTGCTATCACCCAACCGCTTAGGCGTAAAACCGGCTGCAGAGAGTGCTTGCTCGACCGCTGCGGATTGGGCCTCGGTTTGACCGGCAATGTAGACGGTTTGACCGGTACCTGGCCCAAGAGCCCGCTCGAGCTCAGTCAATACCTCCGGTAGTAGCATGGCGCTGTCGTTGAGCAAGATCGTGCCACCGGTCCGATTTACCAATGGTGAGATGGTCAGAGCGTCCGCAAAGATATCATCGCGTGCCAATAAACCGACCGGGCTGCTCCCCGCGACCGGAAAACGCAACTTGCTTACGTTGATGGCTTGCTCTACCGGTGTTGTACCGTCAATGCGGACCACCGGAACGGTAGTGGCATCAATTGACAAGGACGTAACTAGAGGGCAGGCGCCTACGGTAGAACCGCGCGTCAGACCCACACGCCACTTGATGTCACTGCCCACGGTCGGAAAAGTAAAGGCGCCCCCGGGAGTCACTTCATAATAGGTTTGGCCGTCGTCGTTGGAGAGTTGGTAAACGATGTCACCACCGTATGGAGTGTCGGTCACATCCAGTGTTGCAGAGACGATGGGTTCGTCCGAGGAGAGTACCGTTAACGAGTCGACCGTCGTGCTCTCCACACAGGGCTCGATAAACCTGGTGAACTCGAGTATTGAGGGGCCTGCGCCAGCAGACGTCCAGATGACACCCGGATTGCCTAATCCATCTACTTGGAGACGCGGCTGTCTAAATCCAAGACCCGTACTACCCTGCAGCGAGACATTTGTGGCACCGGCCGTACTCCTGTCCACCGTGGCAAAGGTGCTACCGTTCCAGCGCGTGACAAACAAATCAACACTTAAAAAAGCATCCGGTGCTGCAAATGCGATCACGGGGTAGTCACGCGTGTCAAGCCGTACCGATACTTCCCGCACACCAGCCTGAGGAACCCCTGTAACACTGGACGTAACCAATTGCGGTCCCGCGCTCCCATCCGCTCCGAGCCATGTTTTAGTCTGTTGGTTCCAGCGCTGATAATAAATCTCGGGGATACTTGAGGGGGCAGAGTCGGCCCAGGCTACAATTGGCTCGCCATTTGTGCTCATAGAGATATCTCCCGGATAAGTGAAGGTCGAGGTTTGCGAAAGATTAGTGGCAGAACACGTAGTCGAAAGACATGCCTCGCTGTAGGCGGCCCCGGTAATGTCTCGCCACACGCCGGAGTCATTGTCCCCGTACACCATAAACAGCTCCTCGTTACCGGGTGTGTTGTCAATCCAAATAATAAAGGGACGATCGGCACTATCCAGTACCATCTCGGGCTGTTTAATAGGAGCGCCGGCCGCCGGCATGGCAGTGTCACCTGTGTTATTGCTGATGTTGACCGTTGGGCCAAGCGGGACATAGTCTCTACCATCCCAGCGCAAAAATGCCGTCTCGCTGTCGCCGCCGGTGCTATCCCACATAGTAAAAGAGATGTTAGGACGATCCTGCGAGTCGTGCACAAGGTCAAACGAGCGCTCCCCGCTGCTGCTGATGGGCCCACCGGCACTGTTAGTAAAAAAAATGTCAGATCCCAAGGTGCCGTCAGCTTTTACAAAGGCCTGTTTGTCATTGTCCCAGCGCGTGTAGTGGTAGCTATGCGTAGCTGTGCCTACATCGAGCTCGGCCCAGACCACTGCCGGCTCGTCCGTACTGAGCAAATCCATGTTTGCCATGCCGCCTAATTTGGTCGAGCCCTTGGCATCAAAACCGGGTACATTTGTTGTCTTTGCCCAAGCGCCAACTTCACGATCCCAGTGCCCAAAAAATATCTGAGTTGTATCGCGATCAAACTCGTAATCCATAAAGGCAACGTAGGGCTGGCCCAAACGATCATACTCCACCGCCACCGGCTGCTGCACAAGTGATGCATCGTTAGTGTAGACAACCTGCGTCCCGGGAGTAACCTCATCAGCGTTATACAGGCCGGTAGAAGTGCGTGGCAGCGTCAAAACACCACGTGTAGTATCCCACTCGGAGAGTGATGCGCCCGCGCTCTTAAACGTGGTAGTGGTAAAATCCTCGGTGTATTGCAAAGTTGCCAGGGGGTTGGGACTCGTCAAGGCTTGCGGAGTCTTAAAACGCACAACCAATACCGTCACTACGACGATAAATAACGAGAGAACACCCAATCCGATGTAGACCATGGGCTGCATCATCGTCTCATGCCCACTCGAATGCGTCTTACGCGATTTTTTGGAAAGCTTACTTGTTTTGGTCCTCATTATTTTAAGTAATAGTACTTTACCACTGTTTGGCAATGGCTTGTACTACTTACGAACAGTGGATATACCCAGACCATTCAGCTTTGGGTGTCCGTTTTATAGGGTACGGATCAGTGGCTCCGGGGGTGGGATTCGAACCCACGACCAATTGATTAACAGTCAACTGCTCTACCGCTGAGCTACCCCGGACCGCACACGCCACTCTACGCATTATTTCAAGTCCTCGCAAGCGCAAAAAGCACTTACCCGGCAAGCAGCTTGAGCTTTCTTGCAAACGATTAGCGTAGCCCGCATAATCAAGCCACTGACCCACTCACCAAAAGGAACCATGCGCCTTACAAGCTTTTTTACGTTTACCCTGGCTAGCGCCGTTTTGGCCGCCTCGTTTAGTGCATTAGCAACACCCGTATCAGCCCAATCCGAGCCGACCCTGCGCTATGGTACCCCTGAGGCGGCTTACTCAAATGGTCTAAGTTCTGACGAGTTTTATGACCGTTTTGCAGAACTGCGCGACCAAGGCAACGCCGGTTCTCCAAACACGCCGCCGACTGCATCCACTCCGACAAATATTAACGGTTCATCCGTCGTAGCAGATGCCGTCGATAATCCGCCCAGTGTAAGTGAGGTTCGCGCCTCAACGACTGCTAACTGGCTTGGCTTTATCGTCACGGGAGCGGCCGTGCAGGGCATGGGTAGCGCAGAGGAGGTCTACATGGCCTGGCCGGACGACCGCGACTCAGCTACCGATGCGGGCATCTACTTTACCCGCTCGCTGGACGGAGGTCTGACCTGGAGCACTGATCAGCGTATTGATCGCGCTGGATCCACACCCGGCACGGCCGGAATCGCGCTCAACTTAGTGTCCGATAACCACGGCAACATATTAATTGTCTGGGATGACTCACGCAACGGTAGCACC
>JAUYIX010000060.1 GCA_030688115.1 bacterium | reverse complement strand
ATCGAGTTACGAGTGCCGACGCTCCGGTCTCGAGTTTTTTTGGGGTAACGGTTAAGCCGGAGACAATGGCTCAAACGATTGAAACACTGGCTGCAACCCCCGGGGTTGAATACGCGGGCCCAGAAGTTATCTATCGACTTGACGCCGAGTCATTGTTTAGTTCGCAGTGGGCCTTGCACAATACCGGTCAAACCATTGGTGGCACCCCAGGCATAGCTGACGCGGACTTGGATGCTCCAGAGGCTTGGACTACGACCAAGGGCAGCGCAAGCGTTGTCGTGGCTGTGGTTGACTCGGGGGTTGATCACACACATCCCGATTTAAGTGCCAATATTTGGACCAACCCTTTTCAGGCCTGCGGCGTAGGGGATGGGGATGGTAATGGGATCACCGGTGATTGCAAGGGCTATGATTTTGTCTCGGCTTTTAGTGGATCCGGGTCAAATGCTCCGCGCGACGATGATCCGCATCCTTGCAGTAGCAGTATTTTAGTGCCAAATGAGGATGACTGTAACGGAGTGGATGACAATGGCGATGGTTCTGCCGACAACTTTGCCGTGCATGGTACACACATTGCAGGGATCATCGCGGCGACGGAGAATACGGTCGGGATAGAGGGGGTTGCGCCCAGCGTTAAAATAATGCCGGTCAGAGCGCTAACAGAGGACGGTATTGGGATAACCACTGACGTATTAGACGCCATGAACTACGCCATAGATGAGGGCGCGGATATTATTAATATGAGCTTTGGGTCAGACCTGTATGACGCGAGTTTTGACAGCGTAGTTTTAGCGGCTGAGGCAGCGGACGTGGTTTTGGTTGCAGCCGCCGGGAACGCAAACGAAAACATTTTAAGCGGCGCAGATTGTGACTCTCCCGTCTGTAACGACGACCCTGCCGGCACCGGATTAAACGCGGTGGTTAGCATTGCCGCCACCAATAACCGAGATCGTAAGTCTAGTTTTTCCAATTACTCGACGGAGGGCTACATTGATCTCTCCGCACCCGGACAGGCAATTTTGTCTACTTGTTATGAGAACGCCGGTACGCCGGCATGCGATACCGATCTTGGGGGTGGAGCGGTCTATGACACCGTGAGTGGCACGAGCCAAGCTACGCCGCATGTTAGTGGGGCAGCTGCGCTGATACGGTCCGTCACTCCTTCACTGACCGCCAAAGAGGTGCGCAATATTTTGCTGACGACGGGTGATGATATCTCCTCAAGCAACGCCGGGTTTGCGGGCTGTGGAGGATTAGATTGTGTTACAGGCACTAGCGGGCAGATTGGCCAGAGTCGCGTAAATGCAGCTAACGCTTTTAACCCACAGATTATCGCGCTCTCACCATCCAGAGCGACTCGTAGTACATCTGGTGTGGCAGTGGAGCTTACGGGAGTCAATACTTCGTTTAACGGATCTTCGGTCGCCTCATTTGGGACCGGCATCACTACGCAAAATCTAAGTTGTTCGACCTCAACCAAATGTACAGCCACGATCGACATTACCGACGCCGCTCCGTTGGGAGAGCACGCGGTAAAAATCACAACGGGAGCACAAGTGGCTGTCAGTATTGTTCCATTTACGGTAGATGACGCCATATTGCGGATTGCCGGTCCAAACCGTATCGGCACCGCAATCGAAATTAGTAAAATCGGGTTTCCGGTAAATAACTCGGCTGACGCGGTATTAATAGCACGCCAGGACAAGTTTCCTGACAGCTTGGCGGGCGGTCCGCTTGCGAGTCTGGCCAACGGACCGATTTTATTTACTGACTCAAATTCGCTCGATGGTTTTACCAGAGCAGAGATCGAGCGTGTCTTAGACACATCAGCGGATGCAGAACCGGATATCTACATTTTAGGTCAGACGGCAGCAGTGAGTAGCCTCGTTGAGGCGGAGTTGCAATCCTTGGGAGTTGGCGAAGTACGACGTCTCGGCGGAGCCAATCGCGTTGATACGGCAGTGGCGATTGCGGATGAACAGCACTCATTACGAGGTAGCGCACCATCCCAAGTAATAGTCGCAACGCAATCTGTCTTTGCTGATGCGCTCAGTGCCGGAGTACCGGCAGGGGATGTAAACATTGATGGATCGCGTATGCCGATATTGTTGACGGATGGCAAAGCTCTCTCCGCCGGTACAGCAAATTACTTAAACGTCTATTCGTCGTCGATTGGCACTATCTTTACGATTGGTGGAACTGCAGCAATCGAAGATACGGTAGTAACTCAGATGAGCCAATACGTATCAAATATCCAGAGGTTGGCCGGATCTAATCGCTATGACACGGCGCGCGTTGTCGCAGAATACTTTTACCCCGGGCCAATCACGGTCTCATTTGCATCGGGACTAAATTTTCCGGATGCGATGGCGGGCAACTGGCAATCTGCCGGACAAGGGTCACCCTTGCTACTTATTCGTGGGTCGGAGACACCAATTGAGACGATCGAATATGCCCAGGCCCATGCCTCATCAATTTTGGGCGGCTATATGTATGGCGGCCCGGCCGTAATTCCCGATGATGTTAAAGCACTTTTGGAAGGTATTATTTAGCCTCGGCGCGTTAGCGCTTTTAATCGCACCACATCACGCTGCCGCGGCGGGGTCCTTGCAACGCGTGGCCGGTCCAAACCGGATCGGGACCGCAATTGAGGTGAGCCAACAGCTCTATCCCAACGCAGACTCAGCCGGCACGGTCATTATTACACGGCACGATGCTTTTCCTGATGCGCTGACCGCCAGCAGCCTCGCCGGACTATTGGGCGCGCCGATCTTGCTTACGCCACCCAATGCCGATCTTGATCCGGTGGTTCATGCTGAGATCGACCGCGTGTTACCGGCGGGTGGGTCGGTACTTGTTATCGGTGGAACCGCAGCAGTGAGTGACTCGGTTATTGCAACACTGCAAGGTCCCTATTCAGTAGAACGCATTGCAGGAGCAAATCGCTATGAGACGGCCGTGCGGATTAAAGAGCGCGCTGATAGCGTACGCGGCTACCCGCTTAATGCGGCATTTTTTAGTCGGGGCGACACATATCCGGATGCACTCTCTATCTCGAGCTACGCCGCGTTAAGTGGTACCCCAATTGTTCTCGTTGAGTCTGATGCTGTTCCGGTCGTTGTTCAACCTTTGTTAACCGGATATCTCGCAACCCCATATATTTTAGGAGGAACAAACGCGGTGTCTGACAACGTTGTTGGTGCCATTGAATCCGCAACGGGGGCCATCGTTACCCGCATCTCAGGACAGGATCGCTACTCGACATCCGCTGCAATCGCAGAATATTTTTTTCCAAACCCGTTAGCAATAACCATTGGCACGGGACAGAATTTTCCTGATGCGTTGGCCGGTGGCGTTCTGGCCGGCATTACTGTGCTGACACCCTCCGGTACCCCGGTTCTTTTGATACAAAAGGATAGTGTTCCCGCTCCGATCGGGACGTATTTAGCTGATCACTCAGGGACCATTGATGATTTGACGAGTGGCTATGTTTTAGGTGGATCATCGGCGATTGGCAACGATGTTGAATTTGCTATAGAGGCGGTTATTTAGCCCTTGCTATTACCGGTCAAAAATTGTAGAGTTTTGTGCACTTTGAGCGCCCTGTGCGCCTTGTATTAAGGGCTCTGTTAAGCTATAAATGAAGCTTCTGTTGTTCACGTCCACAAAGGCGGTCCATAGTCACAGGTGGTTACAAAGCTTGTCTGACGGTTTTGAGGTACATGTTGCCGCTTTTAGTGTTCCTCCGGATCAGCGTTGCGCCGGAGTTATTTATCATGAACTCAAGCCGCTGCAGACCGGCGTAGATCTTGGTGCGCCAAAAGAGGTTTTGCAGCATTCGATTGCGCACGAAGCGCGATTGACGCTAAAAAATGGCCTGCGTTATGGACGTGCTTTTGCGCGTCTTGTCGACGCTATTCGGCCGGACATTATTCATGCGCACCAGTCAGTTCCGTTTGGTTGGTATGCTTTTTGTGGACGACTGTTTGCCCGCCATAAACCAGCTCTTATTGTATCGACGTGGGGGACTGATGTCGTTACCTATCCAGAAAAAAGTGTTCTCTTTAGAATTTTGAACAATATTGTTTTATCGCGCGCCAAAGTCATTACGGCTACGAGCCAACATCTCGCCAAAGCCACTCGTCGCTGGACCGGTCAAAAAAATATACTGGTAATACCGTTTGGGGTGGACACTCAGCTGTTCAGCAAAAAAACCGCTATCCGAGATAGAGCCGAGGTTTTTGGGATGGCAAAGCAATTACGTTTTGTTGGTGGCGTGGATATTTATGGATTTTTTAAGGCTATTCGCGCATTAAAGATTGCACGGGTCTCCTGTCCGTATATGCGACTTGAGATCGCCGGATCAGGTCCGGAGGAGGCACAACTCAAACAAATGGTTGCAGCGCTGGGGCTCAAAAATGCTGTCACTTTTTTAGGGCATCGTGAGCATTCACAGCTTGCGGATACGATGAGGAGATGGGACGTACTCCTGCTGCCGTCGGAACGAGAGAGCTTTGGTGTAGTAGCGGTCGAGGCGCTCTCTATTGGTTTGCCGGTGGTCGGATCTGCCATCGACGGAATCCCAGAAATTATTGAGAGTGGACAGACCGGAATACTTTTAAAAGATTACTCTCCGCTGCAACTTGCCGAGGCAATGAGGTCAGTCAAGCCGGCACTACAGCAGCGAGCGCATCGGCTTGGTCCGGAGATAGCAGCTAAGCGGTTTAGCTGGAATGAGAGTGTACAAAAAATGCGCGCGGTTTACGAGGCTTTATCATGAGCATTCTGAGGCAGGGTTTTGGGGTTTTTGTCACTCGAGTGTGGGCCGCTGCCGCCGGCCTCATAATGAGTATTATTATTGCGCGATCTTTTGGCCCTGAGGGTAAAGGGATCGCATCACTCATGTTGCTCGTGCCGGTTTTGCTCTCGACCTTTGGCAACGCTGGTCTGCATATATCCAATGTGTACTTCTTTGGAAAAAAGGGTGCATCAATTTCTCGATTGGCTAGTAACTCGGTCTGGGTAGCACTTGTCCTGGGCTTACTGGTCTGCGGAGTCGGCATTGCTTTTTACCCACTCGTAGGTGATCGTTTTTTTGCGGGTGTGCCTGGTCCATTTTTATTTACGATCGTTGCACTGACACCGGCAATGTTGCTCAGCGCATACTTTGGAAACTTACTTTTGGCTCAGCGCAGGATTGCCGTCTTTAACACGGTTATGGCGGTTCAAACGGGTGTACAGCTTGCGACTCTCATGATCGCAATATACTTTTTTGATGCCGGGGTAATCGCGGTTGTTCTTGGACTCGTGGTCAATATAATCATTGGGGCGCTTGGAATGACGGCTTTGGTCTATCGTGCCGACCCGTTTACTTGGACGTTTGACCGGCCGCTCTTTAAGCAAACAATGCTTTATGGTCTCAAAGGCTACGTGGCTAACGCTCTGCAGTTTTTGAACTACCGCTCAGACATACTCTTGGTCAGCTTCTTTTTAGGAGCCACGGCTGTTGGCTGGTATAGTGTGGCTGTCAACTTTGCAGAAATACTGTGGTATGTCCCGACCTCCTTAGGGACGATATTGTTTCCCGTAGTTGCGTCATCCAGTATCGCAAAC
>JAUYIX010000056.1 GCA_030688115.1 bacterium | reverse complement strand
TTTTGGAAATGTCAGCTTGGGTGTCTAATATTTCTGAGGGACGCTGCGCTTGTAATGATTCAATCTTTTTGTGAAAACCACTAGCCTCAAAAATTGACCGGATAACTTGGTCGACCCCATATGATTTACCAAAGCCAACGTTGTAGACCGCAAAACCCTTTTTTTCGATAGTTGCAATCATGGCACGCACTAAATCTTCGACATACAGGTAATCTCGCTTTGGTTTTAAATCAAAGACCTCGATAGACGCTTTAGCAGGGTCAAATATTTGTTTTACTAATTTTGGGATTAAAAACATATCCCGTTGTCCTGGTCCGTAAATATTAAACGGCCGCAAGACCGTAACCGATACATTATATTTACTTGCGTAAAATCGACAAAGATCCTCGGCAAGTATTTTAGAATGATGATATGGGGCTGCCGCGTCAATGCTGGCCTCCTCCGATATCGGCATTTGTTTTTGATTGCCGTATACGTAAGTACTATTGAATGTGAGGCTACAGCCTTGTTCGCGGCAAAATTCGAGGACTCGTAATGTCCCCATTGTGCTAGTCTTATAAAAATCTACTGGGTTTGACCAGCTGTCCGGCACAAATGTTTTTGCCGCCAAATGAAAAACGTGGTCGATATTTTTAGCAGAAATTTTTGTGTCCGCAATATCACCATCAGCATGTGATAGCTGGTGTACATCATATTTGTCATTAGTGAGCATGCGGACCAGGTGCGCTCCGATGAAGCCCCCCGCTCCGGTCACGAGGATTCTTTTTTTTGTCACTGATGCAGAAATTTATTTTTATTTTGATCAAACTCTTCAATAGCGCGAGCATAATCATCAGGACGGCCGATGTCTAACCAGTGTCCCGCGTGCGGAATAGTTTGGACTGATATTTTTTTGGCTAACAGTACATGCATTAAAGAGTCAAAGCCAAAGGGTCCCTCCGGAATATAGTCGAGCGCTTTTTTATTTACACAATAGACGCCCATACTGACCTCATACGGCAGGGACGGTTTTTCTTCAAAACCGGTCAGTTGATTATCCTTTACCCGCAGCACTCCGTAGTCAATTTGTTGCACCCGCTGATGTGCCGAGATCGAAAAAATTTCCTCTGACGCAACATGCTTGTTATACAGGTCGCCAAAATGTAAATCGGTAAGTACGTCACCGTTCATTACGATAAAGTTATCTGGCAAATCTTTGATTAATTTGAGTGGCCCCATTGTACCGAGGGGGTCTTTTTCTAAGACGTAATCTATTTGTATACCCCATTTTTCTCCACTCCCAAAAAAAGCACGAATAATATCCGCCTGGTGGTTGACCGCCATCGTTATGTGATCAAAGCCAAAGTATGCTAACTGTCGCACTACAACCTCCAATATTGGATGTTCACCGATAGGCATTAATGGCTTAGGTAGAACAACCGTGTACGGCCGTAAACGTAGCCCCTTACCGCCGGCTAAGATGATGGCGCGCTTAGACATTATAAATGTGTGGTTTGTAATGCCGCAGATTTTCTGGATCTTTAAACCATTTTGTGGTGATAGTGAGCCCGTCCCTCAGGGAGTATTTGGCGTAAAACCGGTAAGCTCCTTGATCTTTTTGTTGTCGCATTTAAGCCGTGTAACCTCACTCTTTCCAGGTCTAATCCTAGCCTCGTCTCGTTCTACCACTGTTTTGCTGTCCATTATTTCTTTGATGATGTCAAACGTCTCGAGCATAGAAACTTCTTGGTTTGAGCCAATGTTCACGGTTTCGCCAATTGTTTTGTCACTTTCTGCAATGGCAACCATGCCTGCGCAGGTATCTTCAACGTAGTTAAAATCTCTTGTCGTCTCTAAATTGCCAAGTTTGATTGTAGGTTGGTTCGCTGCCATTTGAGAAATTATCGTTGGAATAATTGCGCGGGCAGATTGTCGAGGTCCGTAGGTATTAAAAGGGCGCATGACCGCCACAGGTAATTCAAATGAATAAAAGTAGCTCATGGCGATGGCATCCGCACCAATTTTTGTTGCGCTGTAGGGAGACTGTGGCTGCAAGGGGTGTTTCTCGTCGATAGGCACATATTGAGCGGAGCCGTATACCTCGCTCGTTGAGGTTACGAGCAACTTTTTGACTTTGTTCATCCGGGCTGCCTGACAAATATTGAGAGTGCCCGTAATATTAGTATCTACAAAACTACTTGGTGCAATGTACGAATACGGGATCGGGATGAGCGCCGCCAGATGAAAAATAACATCTACATCCTCGCAAAGTGTAAGACAATAATGGGGGTCGCGAATGTCACCGGTTTGTATATCAAGTGAATCCCTAATTGGTGAGGATTCTAGCCAACCCCAATAGTTAAACGAGTTGTAATAAGACAGGGCACGCACGGTCGCTCCTTTTTTAACGAGGAGTTCCACTAAGTGAGAACCAATAAATCCGTCAGCGCCAGTTACTAATACGCGCTTACCTGAGATATCCATAACAGGCGTCAATATACAGTGTTTTTGCCTTAGCGCAAACCGCTGGCCTCTCGAACCCGCTGCATGGTCTGCTCGGCTCGGGCGCGGGCCAGATCAGCATTGGCCGCCAAAAAACGCTCAATATACGCGTCGCCTTTGGCCGCAAGCTCGGCGTAGCGCTGCCGGATCGGGGCCAGATAGGCCGCCAGATTTTGGGCCACGAGCTCTTTATAGTCCTTACAGTTGCGGTTCTCCCGGTGGCACTGCTTTGAGAGCTCCGCCGTTTGAACGTCCGGAAACAACTGATCGTGGAGTTCAAAAATCGTAATCGGTTTGGCGCCCTCAAACGAGGTTGGCCGCTCCGGATTGATAACCGCCTTACGGATTTTTTTGCCAATCACCTCCGGTGAGTCAAGCAGATTGAGCGTATTACCGAGCGACTTACTCATCTTGCCTTTGCCATCCAGGCCGATGATCCTGGCCCGATCGTGAGCGACGTAGGGGCGCGGCACCCTAAACGTCTCGCCAAAGGCTTTATTAAATTTACGAGCCGCAGTGCGAGTTAGCTCCACATGCTGAACCTGATCCTGTCCCACCGGTACCAGATCGGCATCGTAGAGCAAGATGTCCGCTGCCATCAGGGCCGGATAGCTAAACAACCCCAAATTAGGTTTTTTGTGCTGGGCGGTTTTTTCTTTGTACTGGGTCATACGCTCCAGCTCCGCCACCGGCAAAAGCGAACTCAATATCCAACCCAGCTCGGTGTGCTGCGACACCTCAGACTGAACAAAGATCAAACACTTGTCAGGGTCGACCCCCGCTGCCAGGTACAAGCGTACGGTGTCGATGACGCGCGCCCGGAGCTCCTTGGGCTCGTAGGGCGTGGTAATGGCATGCAAATCCGCCACAAACAGCAGGCACTCTTGTGTCTTTTGTAACTCAACCAAGCGCGCCACACTGGTGATGAGATTGCCGATATGTAGGCTGCCGGTTGGGCGCAGGCCCGTAATGACCCGCGAGGCGGGCTTGTGCTGGTCATTGTGGCTAATTTGATCCATGCCAGGCATCCTAGCAAGCTTGGCTTAAAGCTCCAAAGTCCGGAAGCCTCTTTTATTGTTAGGCCCGCACGATAATCGGCAGGATCATCGGACGTCGCTCGGTTTTACCCCAAATAAACTCAGCAATGTCGTTACGTATGCGTGTGTTGAGGTAGTCGACGTTGACCTCTGATTTCTCGTAGGCATTAGCGAGGATTTTTTTTGTCCGATCGACCAACTCTTGGCCCAACTCCGGCCGATCCTTAAGCGAGACAAACCCACGACTAATCACCTCGGGCTCTCGCAGAGATTGTCCGTGATCGTCAATCGTCACGATAATCACCAAGATACCCTCAGCGGCCAGCTCTTTACGATCACGCAAGACGATCTGGCTAACGTCACCCTCGCCCAAACCATCAACCAGCACATTGCCGGCCGGCACTTTGTACTTGCTAAAAATCGCCTCACCACTTTTATCGAACTCGATAATCTCACCGTTCTCGATTACAAAGCTATTTTGGAAAGGGATCCCAACCGTGACACCCAATTGTGCCGCAAATTTACGTCGCGCGTAGTTGGCGTGGATTGGCAGCACGTACTTTGGTCTTACCAATCGCATCATCAACTTAAGGTCCTCGTTTTTTCCGTGTCCTCCGGCATGCACATCCATCGATGATTTTTCTACAACCTCGGCGCCTTGGCGGGTAAGCGAGTCTTGCAAAGCCTCTATCCCGCGCTCATTGCCCGGGATCACTGACGAGGAGAACAATACCGTGTCGCCGGCCTTCATCTCGATAAAGCGGTGCTCGTGGTTGGCAATGCGCATGAGCATGGCGAACTCCTCGGCCTGGGCCCCCGTACCGATAACCAGGATTTTACTATCGGGGTACTTGTTTATATCGCGAACATCGATAAGAGTATTGGCCTTAAGGTTCATTATTTTTAGTCCCTGTGCGATCTCCGAGTAGGCCTTCATTGAGCGCCCCTCCAGAACAACCTTGCGTCCGTATTTCTCAGCTAAAACCATGAGCATCTGGACGCGCGTGATCAAGGAGGAGAAGGTTACGGCAATCAAGCGGCCTTTAGCGTTTTTAAAGACCTCTTCCAGTTCTGCCATAACATCCGTCTCGGAGATTTGGTGTCCCGGAAAACCGGCTGAGGTACAGTCCATCATCAAGCACAAGACCCCGCGATCACCAATTTGAGCAATATGTCCCACATCGGCCGGCTCGCCCAGCGTCGGTGAGAGATCAAACTTAAAGTCACCAGAGTGCATGATCGTGCCGTTGGGAGTATGGATGGCAAAACCGACCGCCTCGGGGATGTTGTGGTTAATGTTAAAAACCTCAACCCTAAAGGCCCCCAGCTGAAAAACGTCACGCGGCTTAAAAGTTGTGATCTTTTGCGGGGCTTTGTCCTGGAACTCCTCCTGGCGTTTTTCGATCAGACCCTTGGTCAGGGGCGTGCAGTAAACCGGCGGGTTGCCAATCAAGGGTGCTATATGGGGGAGTGCTCCAATGTGATCCAAGTGGCCATGGCACATAACCATCCCGCGGATACGGTGTTTGTTGGCCTGTAAATATTTGGAGTTGGGGATGATGTAGTCAACGCCGGGCAGGTCCGCATCCGGAAACCACAGCCCACAGTCGATCGTAATAATGTCATCGCCGTACTCTAAAACCTGCATGTTGCGCTCTCCAACACCCTCAAGCCCTCCCAACACAAACATACGCAGTTTGCCCGGGGCTACCGGTGGAACATTAAGCGGCTCTTGCTCGTGAGCGATCTCCATGCGGTAGCGTGGTCCGGCCGGTTTACCGGGCCGACGTACAAAGCGGTCACGTGGGGGACCAAAATTACGCCCTTTACCGCCACCGCCAGCGCCTCCACCGCCGCGCTTACCTTTACCGCGTTTTTGGTTGGCGCGTCCTCCTCTAAATGGCTGACCACTTTGGTTGCGCGCCCGGTCAGTCCGGGGGGTTCCTCGGAAAAATTGTGCGTTCATATATTTTAGTTTACTCCTTATTGAGTTGAGGCGCTGTGAGCCTCAGGTTAATTATTCTGATTTAGGTTCCCGTTTGGTTTTTATGTACCAACTACTAACGTCATTAAGACGGTCAGCGGGTGTTGTAATTGTTTGTAAGTCGATCCCTTTGAGCTTGTCTCGCACCGCCATTAAGTACTGCGGGCTGTACAAAAATATCGCATGAACCTCCTCGGCCAGCAGTTTGCTGATCTCGGTTTGCTTGGCCGCCCGGGCCGCCGGGTCGGTCGTCTGGCGGGCCTCCTCGAGCAGCTTATCCAAATCCTCATCACTAAATGAGGTTAAGTTGAGTCCCGGATCGGCGATCTGAGTCGAGTGCCAAAATGGATAAAGGTCGGGATCGGCTCCCGTCACCTCACCAAAAAGCAGTGTCTGGTAGGTGCGCTCGCGGATATAGGTCTGCTGTAGTTCTGCTATCG
>JAUYIX010000043.1 GCA_030688115.1 bacterium | reverse complement strand
GACGTTTGCTATTTTGTCGATCATTAGTGCGGCACTGCTGGTATATGAGGTTGCCGTACCACTGTCCAGGGCAGAACTCTTTGTGATCGGCGCACTCGACTTTGCAACCGTTGTACTATTTGCGTTTGATTTTATCATCGGAGTTTACCGCGCCCCCAAGCGGCGCTGGAAATATGCACGCGATAACTGGGTTAACCTCTTGGCGGCAATCCCCTTTACCTCCGGTGCCTTTAGATCTTTTAGGCTGTTTAGGCTGTTTAGGCTGGTAAATCTGGTCTATCGAGCCTCAGATCAGGACTCGTCGTATCGCTGGCTAGCCATGCAAATCCGCAGCTATGCCAACCTTGTGACGTTTAGCGTCGTGGCACTCATGGCCGGTTCTATCGCTTTTTACTCGGTAGAACAATCAGTCAACCCCAACATCCAGTCGTATTGGGATGCGGTCTGGTGGAGTTTTGTCTCGGCCACTTCGCTCGGGTACGGCGACATAATCCCTGTCACCACCGGTGGTCGAGTCGTTGCGATCCTCCTTATGGTTATCGGAATAGGCATAATCGGAACCGTGGCCGGTTTAGTGGGCGGCTACACCTTGCGGCGGCCTTTTTATACGTTGATAGCGCAAAAGCACACTCACAAATCACGCTCAGCAAACAAATAGACCCACCACTTGGCTACGTTTGAGTTTGGCAAGGCCTGCGCGACCTGGTTGGGTACCACCGGTTGTGTCCTATTAGGCAGCTGCACCTCTATGACTTTTTCTCCGGGCAGTTGCACGTTGAGCTTAGAGCGAGCCTCCCGCTCCTTAAAGGCATCGGATTGAAAATACTCAATTAAACCGGCCAGCTCCTCGTTACGACGCTCGAGCGAGCCGATATCGCTCTCAAGCGTGGCCACCTCATGTTTGATGCGTGTCTTGCGCGCAACATCACGTGTCAACGCAACCCCGATCCCAAGTAACAAAACGACTCCGACGATCGCCACCCAGCGCCCGCCTGCCAACATTTTTTTTGGAGAACGCCCGCGCTTGAGCGACAGCGGGATGCTCATTGTTCATCCTCGCCTGTCACATCCGACCGTGCGGCATCATTAACAGGTTTAGTTTGTGCGATTAGCTCAATCAGTTCTTGTGCCGAGAGGTCCGGGCCATGCCGCTCTTTATACAGCTTTTGCGCCTCCATAATAACCTCGTGGATCTTGCGCGGATGCGGAACATGGTCGAGTTCAATTTTGGCCACAGCGCCGGCGGTCTGCACGGTCACGGTGCCGTAATCCATGCTCGTCGCAAAGACTCCCATGATCGCATAAGTCACATCTTGCACTTTATCAAAGGTAGTCTCGGATACGCTGCGTTTAAACAACCCCGTCTGATCAATATCAATAATGCGCATATCCGTGATGATAAAACTGTCAAAGTAGTGCACGACCCAATGATAAAAAGCATAGAGTAGCGTGATGGCAACGATTAGGATCCAAGTAATCGACCCAACTCGACTCCTAAAAAAGAAATCAATAAAACCGATCAGTACCCCCACCACAACGATAACAAGCAGCAACGGGATAACATGCGTTACCCAGTGTTTACGCACTACCGCAACGACCGCTTCATCTTTCTTGAGAGTTTGAGTAAAATAGTCACGAATAGACATGGTATCTAAAGGCTTTCGCCGATTCTTTATATTTGTGGTTACTGCGATCCTTATCGCAGGAGTTACATTGACGATCTTGTTCCCGCTCTTTTAGCGGTCGCGAGACTCATCAGGGGCTTTATAGTAGCAGATGCAGCGACTTTTAAGCTACCGCTGCAGCCCTAACAGCGGCCTGGATTGCCCCTGTGAGTGCCTTTTTGAGCTTTGGCAGGCCGGAGGACGTTTGTATGAGAGGTCGTCTGGTTAGGTCATACTCGGTCTCTATCTCCCGCATATAGAGGTCTTTAGCCAGCTCAATTTGGACCACATAAATGCGATTTTTTGGGTCGCCATATGCCCTAGTAATGTGCCCTCCCGAGTAAGGTTTATTGTAGGCGGGCCGGTACCCGGACGCCTCCAGGTGCGCTGACAGTGCCTGAGATATGCTCGTATTAGCTGCTCTACTAAAGTTATCCCCAATCGCCATGTCAGGCCGCATGCCTCCCGGGTCTTTAGTATGAACCGCGCCGGTTCGGCCCATACCGTGACCATCAATTACCAGCGCAAAACCAAAGTTTTTGCGGGCCTGCCGTATCAGCTGCTGTAGAGATTTATGATAGGCCTGATAGTAGGTGCTTAGAATGTGCGTTTGTTCTGCCTTTGTATATGGATGCAACAAGGTAGCGGTCCCACTCAATAATTGGTTAGGAATAAGCGGTAGTGTTGGTTTGGTAAATCCTCGATTGCAATTTACTACGTAAGGATTTGCTGATGTCTTTATGGATGAACCGATGCGCGTCGCCGGTTCAAAAATCTGATCAGTCAATAAATCCGTATCCAGAAGTAGCAAACGCGAGTGCTCCAGATGTGCCTTTGTTATGTCGGGGATCCAGGTGCCGGAGTGAGGGAGGGAAATAATCAATGGAGAGTAGCGCTCGCGGACCAGGATGATTTTGCTGTCGTCCAGCGTTTTTGCGCGCTGCGTCAGGACATCAAACCCTTTAATGCGCTTAGTCATTGAGGTCGATTTTTAGTAACTTACTATACGCTTCTGGCGGCAGTGTTACGCGCCCAACACCTTGCATTCGCTTTTTACCGGCTTTTTGTTTTTCTAGTAGTTTGCGTTTGCGGGTCACGTCACCCCCATACAGTTTAGCCGTAACATCTTTGCG
>JAUYIX010000039.1 GCA_030688115.1 bacterium | reverse complement strand
TTTTGTGGTGCACTTTGGGCAGGCCACTAATTGAGCGGGCTTTAAACGGCTCATCCATGCGGATCGCCGTTTGTGGGTCAGTGCTCTTGGATGTCGTTTACCGGGTAATGCCATGGGTGCGCGCAGACTACTAGACTATTGCTATCGATGCAACCGAGTCGCCCGAGCGCAGGCTCATCACGCGTACACCTTGGGTGGAGCGTCCGAGCTCCGAGACGCTTGCGAGAGCGGTGCGGATTACGATCCCTTTGGACGAGATAATCACATAATCATGGGTCAGCAGCTCGGGAGTCAGGAGACGCATAGCTACGACCGGACCGGTTTTTTGCGTTACTTTGGCGGTCAAGATTCCGGAGCCTCCGCGGCCTTGGACTTTATACTCCTCAAGCAGGGTGCGTTTGCCATAACCGTTGCTCATGATGACGAGTACGGACGTTTTAGCGTCTTTAGCGGCCTCCGGGCTAATGGAGTCAGCGCCAACGACCTGATCCTCACCCTTAAGTTTAATTGAGCGAACACCTGAGGCGGTGCGGCCCATTGGTCGGGCGTCCTTCTCGTCAAACCTAACAGCTTGTCCTTGCCGTGTTGTTACCAAGATTTGGTCTTTGCCGGTGGTGTGTCCAACCCAACCGAGTTCGTCCCCGGGGCGCAGTTTAATTGCGATCAGTCCAGAGCGACGTACGTTGGCAAAGTCCTCCAGGTTGGTTTTTTTGACGATGCCTTTACGCGTGATCATGGTCAGATAGTCGGTAGCATCCACGTTGTTGAGGTCTATAACCGCAGAGACGGTCTCGCTTGGGGCCAGTTGCAAAAAGTTTGCGATGTTTTGACCCTTGGCAACACGACTGGTCTCGGGAATCTCATAGGCCTGGATCTGGAAGACACGCCCGCTCGAGGTAAAAAATAGCAGCTTAGCCAGTGTCGTTGTCTTAAAGAACTGTTTTACAATATCCTCCTCTTTGAGCTCGGCACCCTTGATACCAACCCCACCGCGGCGTTGTGCGCGATAAACCTCCGGCTTAAGACGCTTGATATATCCGCTGCGCGTCATGCTGATAATCGCATCCTCGTCGGGGATCAAGTCAGACTCCTCAAACTCTCCGATGCCGGTTTTGACGATCTTGGTGCGACGCTCATCAGCGTAGCGCTCGCGGACCGCGACAAGCTCTTGCTTGATAAGCTCGTTTTGTTTTGCGCGCGATTTGAGGAGTGCCTCAAGCTCGGCGATGAGTTTTCTTTTCTCGGTGAGTTCATCCTCAATTTTTTTGCGCTCAAGCCCTGAGAGTGTCTGCAAGCGCATCTCCAAAATTGCCGTGGATTGCTTGTCCGACAGGCGGAAAATTTTCATTAACTGCACGTGGGCATCCTCGCGCGACTTGCTGGCTTTGATCGTTTTAATGACCGCATCAATATGATCGAGCGCCTTTTTGAGCCCCTCCAAGATATGCGCACGATCCTTGGCTTTTTGCAGATCAAATTTTGTGCGCCGGACAACCACCTCAAGTCTAAACTTCAAAAACTCTTCAAAGATATTTTTGAGGGTCAAGACGCGGGGTTGCAGTCCATCAACCAGCGCCAGCATGTTGTAGTTAAAGTTGGTCTGGAGCGTCGTCTGGCTGAACAGCTGATTAAGGACCTTTTTTGGGTAACTGTCTTTTTTGAGCTCAATAACGACGCGCACACCGGCCTTGTCAGACTCGTCGCGCACATCGCGGATGCCCTCAATTTTTTTGTCACGCACCAGGTCGGCAATATGTTCTATCAAGGTGGCCTTGTTGATTTGGAAGGGCACCTCGGTAATCAATATCTTAAAGTGGCCCTCTTTTTCTTCGACGATCTCGGTTTTGGCGCGCGTTACAACCCCGCCTTTACCGGTTGCGTAGGCCTGCGTTAAATCTTTTTGGCCGTAGGCGATCCCGCCGGTCGGGAAGTCCGGACCTTTTACAAACCGGAGTAAGTCGTCAACGGTCGATTCCGGTTTGTCGACCAGATGCACCAGTCCGTCGATAAGTTCTCCCAGATTGTGCGGAGGGATCGAGGTGGCCATACCAACTGCGATACCGGTAGAACCATTGAGTAATAACTGCGGGATTGCCGATGGCAGAACCGTCGGCTCGCGCTGCGTGCCATCATAATTGGGAGCAAAATTAACCGTGTCGCGGTCGATGTCATTAAGCATCTCGTCCGAGATCCGCGCCATTTTGGCCTCGGTATAACGCATCGCGGCCGCGGAGTCTCCATCCAGAGAGCCAAAGTTGCCCTGGCCCTGGACCATGGGATAACGCATAGAAAAATCCTGTGCCAAGCGCACCATCGCGTCATACACCGCAACATCACCGTGCGGGTGAAATTTACCAAGCACCTCTCCGACTACCGTAGCCGACTTGCGAAATTTAGCGCGAGAGTTGAGGCCGAGCTGGTTCATGGCGTAGAGGATGCGGCGGTGCACGGGTTTGAGGCCATCACGAACATCAGGCAAGGCGCGAGCAACTATTACGCTCATGGCGTAATCAAGGTAAGACTCCTGCATCTCCTGGGTGATACCGCGCGACAACACGTTGCCTATCGCGGAGCTGGAATTCTTGGCATCCTCTTGTGCCGATGCCGTTTTTTTTGTGTCTTTTGCCATGGCGTAAAATAGCGTAAAACGGCGTCTAGGCCGCGTCTACAATGAGATTAAGCTACCAGGTTTTGAGTGTATTGTCTAGTGCCCAAAGGTCTGTGTCAACGGGGTTTGGCCGCTGCCTAGAGGGGCTCTTGTGGGGGATCTTGGTCGACAACCTCACCGGGATCAACCTCAAAGCGTGAGGACCAGACCTCGGCCGCCCCCGCGGATACCGCCGTATAGTCACCGATCACAAGTGTAAAACCGGATCGGCCATTAAGAGGACTAAAAACGATTTGCGTCTGAACCTGATCTCCGGGCGTAAGCTCGGCCGGAGTCCCGGATTGATAAATTGGCTGAACCGCGACGGTTGAGTCTCCGTTGGGTTGTTCGATAATGCTCCCGCGTCCTGCATCAACGCTGACAGCCGTATCCGACTCATTGGTGATCGTGGCGCGCACGAGTGTATAGGAGGGATAAAAAGTTATGTCATCTAACGTGGTGAGCACTCCGCCGGCGCGATGCTGGTAGCCCAAAAACAATACGCCATCCGGCTCCTCGCGTATCTCTGCTAAAGACTCGGGCAAGATCAGCGCAGATGATTTAAGCGTTTGGTCGAGGTTGGCCTCAAGTTGCGCTCTGGTCTCCGAGTATTTGTCCGTTTGATCCTGAACAAGTTGGGCGACCGAGGAGGCACCGTCCGAGATAGCGCGTAGTCCGCCCTGCTGACCGGGAATGCCAAAATCAAACGCAATCCAGGTCGAGAACCCAACCACCGCAATTGCCGCAACGCTGACGGTCACAATAAAGCGTCTGGTCGAGAGCGGAAGTGATCTGGCGGTGTTGAGTAGTTTCACGCGGTCAAGTTTAGCTTGGGGAGAGCGTTACATCCACACTCGTTTGGACAAAGTCGATCTCGATTTGGTCGTCAAGCCCAAACTGACTGCGCTGGAGCTGCAGGGTGTGTTGTCCCTCGCCCAGCGAGGCTACGTCGATACGGGCAACGACATCCGACTCGCCGGCTGATCGCACTTTATCGGCCGGACCGCGCAAAGTGATTGTGATGCTGGCGGGAGAAAACGATGCCGATAAGTTTGTATTGGTTGCCTCGATCCGGGCATCAACGGTACGAGTCAGGGACCCGGGCCGGATCTCTATTTTGATTGAGATGTTGGATGGTTCGGCCCTGACGTTATCGGGTGTAATCAACTTTACGGTCCGCTCGATAGTCTCCGTAGCACCGCTCAAGTCAATCGTCTCGGTTACGAGCGTAGTGATCTCCGAGAGCGCTTTGCTGCTGCCTTGAGCAGTGGTTGTGCTTGGGTCACTCGAGATCGTACCGACAAAAAAGCCCTCGGCCGGTTGGCCGCTAGTGTCTACCTCGATGCCGACGGACTTGGCGTCCTCGGCTTGGATTACCGGCAGGCGCACCTCGATCACCTCCGGGCTAAAGCTAAGATTGTTGAGCTCTTCTCGGTCCTGATTGAGCGCAACCGGGGTTAGGGTACGCTCGACAGCGCCGGTCTCACCATTGAGCGGTAGCCGTACAACCACTTGAGCGATTGCGGCGATGGTACTGGTGGCTCCGGTGACACGGACATCTTGTGAGCTGAGTTCTGCCTTATCGGCAACAAAACCTTGGCCCAGGCTGCCCTCGGTCTCAAGGTTAATGGCAAAGACGTCAGTCCGCTTATTTTCCAGGGTCAGTTCTAAAAATGGAGGGGTCACCTCGAGGACGCGCACGTTTGGATCATCGGCAAAAACTTTTATCTCAAGGGAGTGAGTGCCGGCCGACAAGCCCGCTGTGTTTACAAAGGCTTGGATGTCATTGGTTTTAAGCCGCTGAAAAGAGGCCGTGGGAGCAAAAACCTCAACCTGGACCGCGGGGAGCTCTGAGGCTATCGCCAATGTATCGGGGACGTCACGGGCGGTAACTGAGATTGACTCAGGCAGAACATCGCTGCGGTAGCCGGTGTTAACGACAAAAGCCCAGAGACCAAAGGCCAGCACGATCACGATGATCTTTGCGATCCAGTT
Source organism: bacterium (assembly GCA_030688115.1). Lineage (GTDB taxonomy): Bacteria > Patescibacteriota > JAUYIX01 > JAUYIX01 > JAUYIX01 > JAUYIX01. The sequence goes on along the minus strand of JAUYIX010000039.1, from coordinate 10,091 downwards.
ATCTAAAAAAATATGAGAGAGCCGCTTAAGCATCGTTGTGGTCTTGAGTTGGTTGTCCGAGAACCTCTTTAATGTCGCGTGCAGCGTCACTACGCAGGGCCGTTTGCAATACCTCGAGTAGTCGGGAGAGCGATACATCCGGGGCGAGTGTTCCGTTAAAGGCGATTGAGATGGTGCCGCGCTCCTCGCTGACGACGATTGCCAGGGCGTCACTCGCCTCAGTGATCCCCAGTGCGGCCTTGTGCCGAGTCCCAAGTTGGTAGGTCTCGATCGCATCCGCGAGCGGGAGCGTGACGCCCGCCGAGACAATGCGGCCACCCCGGATGATCACCGCACCATCATGCAGGGGACTGTTGGGAAAAAATATATTAAGCAGGAGTGCGGTGCTCACACCGGCATCGATTTGTTGACCGGTGTCGAGGTGCTCTTCCAGACCGGTCCGACGCGCGATAACCAGCAAGGCACCTGTTTTGGTTTTAGCCAGCGTTACGATGGCTTGGTACAGCTCATTGGCGAGCGTTGCAGCCTGACGGCGCGAGCTGACAAAGCGACCACGCCAGGGCTGTCCTCGGCCCAACCGCTCGAGGGCGCGACGCAGCTCCGGCTGAAAAACCACCGGGATGGCTACCAATAAAGCGGGGATCGATACGCGCAATAGCCAGTTGAGTGCGTCCAGTTGTAAGATGCGTCCGGCCACAAAAACGATCGCAACTAAAATGATTCCCCACATAATCGTGGCGGCGCGCGTTCCTTTAAAAAAGCGGTAGGCCCAATAAAATATCAAGGCCACAATCGCGATGTCTACGATTGCAAACGGGTGCTCTGTCAATGAGAGACTGTCGAGGTAGAGTTGTCCTCGCTCGCGCAGCTCCGCCAGTTGTATGCCAATGCCAGCAGATTCGATCATCAATCTTATACTACACGATAACTTTTACCTTGCCGCACCAAGCGTCCGTTTAGTTTGAACCCCGAGGCCAAACGGTGACCCCCGCCACCAAGCACACGGGCGATTCTGGAGACGTCGGTATTTTTGCCCTCGTCTGAGCGTAGACTACCTTTTACTACGTTGGGAGCCTCCTCGGAGAGCAGTAAGGCAAACTTTGACTCGGGAATGTAACTGAGGACACTTACGATCCCTTTGGCCTCGTCCGGTTCTACCGCTAACTCCTGTAAATCCTGTCGAGTAATAAAAGAGACGGCCATTTTGCTGTCCGGGTGCAACTCGAGTCGCTCCAGTGTACGACCCCACAGCTTGAGAACCTGGCGGGACTTATCGCGATACAGCTTGTCGGCGACATGCGCCGCATCCGCGCCGGCCCTAACACACGCGGCCGCCATGCGCAGCGACTCGGGATTTGTATTACTGTGCTGAAAGCTTCCGGTGTCGTTGTAGAGAGTCGTGAGCAGTGCCTCTGCGGTCGGGGCGTCCAAGAGCGGAGTCTGTGTCGCGACTTGCCAGGCCGTGAGCATGCGGTACACAAGCACGCCCGCCGCCGAGACGTGATGGTCGATGACCGAGTAGTGGCCGTAGACCGGATCTTGCAGGTGGTGATCAATGTTTATGACGCGGGCCAGCTCGGAGCTTTTGATGATTTGTAACATTTGCTCCAGGTAGCCGGTCTGTTTTAGCTCTCCGCAATCGAGAACAGCAATCACGTCATAGCGTAAAAAATCGGGGTTACGGATAACCCCCGCCGCACCCTCTAAAAACTGAAGACCCTCCGGTACGTTTGAGGCGCAGGCAACGTCAGCTTGTTTGCCAAGTCCTCGTACGATGCGCGCGAGAGCGATGGCTGAGGCCAGACTATCTCCATCGATAGGTTGACCGGCGATCAGCAGTACGCGCTGGGCCTGGCTGATCAGCGCCAACAGTCGGTCCAGTGAGATCGGTTGGGCGGCCGGGAGCGTTTGCTCCGGTTTGCGGTTATTCATGGGAGCCGTAACCAAAATGTTTTTCTTGGGCGAGGATTTTTTCGATCTTGCTGGCGTGTTGTTCTCCCTGATCGAGCGCAACGCGGATAGTCGGGCAGCGGCGTAAGACCAACCTACGATTTAGGAGATGTTGGATGTGTGGGAGGTGGCGCTCTATTTTTGCCAACGTGCTGGGGCCCTTGTGCGCCGGCAGAACACTGACAAAAACCGTTGCATGACGCATGTCGACCGAGGTTTTGGCCTGTGTCACCGTAACCAAAATGTCCGGCGCAAACTCAATCTCACTATTGAGTAATGCGGCACTCTCTTTGGCGAGGAGTGTATTGATTTTGTCTATTCGGGCGCTCACGACTGGTTGGTTGGCTAGCTAGAGTGTTTTGGCGTGTTGTTCTTCTTTGTAGAAAACGAGGATGTCGTTGACGCGCAGTTTTTCCGGACCGCTGTATGACATTCCGCACTCCTGCCCCGACTCGACCTCGTCGACGCGCTTTTTATTGTGTTGCAAATCGGTGATCGTGCCTTTACCGAGGAGCTCATCGTTGCGGAGTATATCGACTTTGGCTCCGCGCATTGCGATCCCACTGATAACTTTACCGCCAACAATCATGCTGCCTTTGGTGGTTCTAAAAATAGCCAAGAGACGTAACTTACCCAGATCGGTACGGATGGTCTCGAGTGGCAACAGAGCAGCCATACGTTTTTTGGTGTCCTCGATCAGGTCGTAAATAACTTTGTATGACTCAACATCCACTGACTCCTTCTCGGCGATGCGCTTGGCGACCGGCGCGACCTTGACGTTAAAGCCCATGACCAACGCTCCGGTGGACTGGGCGGTCATTACATCTGATTCGGTTACGTCACCAACCCCGCTACGCACCATGGAGACCACGACCTCCTTATTACCGATTGACTTGAGCGTCTCGATGATCGCCTCAAGAGAACCCTGAACATCCGCCTTGACGATGACCGCGAGCTTTTTTATGTCCTCGTTTTTTTCGATTGCGCGATCCTCCGCCACCTGAGAAAAACGCCTGATCTTTTCTAATTGTTGGAGTTCTTTGACCTTGCCTTTTGCTACGCGTTTGCTTGTCTCGACCATTAAAATCTCACCGGCTTCGGGGGCTTGGTTAAGGCCAATCACCATAACCGGATCAGCCGGCAGCGCACGCTCCAGTTTTTCTCCGCGATAGTTTTGTAATTGGCGTACGGCGCCGTGGGTAGAACCAACCGTGATGTGATCGCCGGCATTAAGGGTTCCGGTTAGGATCAAAACCGTGGCAACCGGACCAACCTGCTTGTCGATATTGGACTCAACGACCGTGCCGATGGCCGGGCGATGGGGGTTAGCCTTGAGTTCCTGAACATCAGCAACCAGCAAAACCATTTCTAGCAGTTTGTCTATCCCCTCTCGTTTTTTTGCCGAGAGTTCTACCGCGACGGTATCGCCACCCCACTCCTCGGTAAGCACGCCGACCTCAGAGAGCTCTTGCTTGACCTTGTCGGGGTTTGCATCCGGCAAGTCGATCTTGTTGATGGCAACGATGATTGGGATTTGTGCGGCCTTGGCAAAGTTGATCGCCTCAACGGTCTGGGGTTTGACGCCGTCATTTGCGGCAACAACAAGTATGGCAACATCGGTCGCTGCCGTTCCACGTTGGCGCATAGCAGAAAAAGCCTCGTGCCCGGGCGTATCCAAAAAAGTAATGCGCTTACCTTTTTTGGTTACTTGATAAGCTGCGATGTGTTGCGTGATCCCTCCGGCCTCACCTCCGGCAACGTTGGTCTCGCGTATCGCATCAAGTAAAGTGGTTTTTCCGTGGTCAACGTGTCCGGTAACGACGACGATCGGCGGACGGGGCTTGAGATCCTTATCGTTTTTCTCGGTCAAGAGCTGTTTGAGTTGCTCGGGAGTCAGTTTGGTGGATTGGACCTCTCCGGTTTTGTCAGAACCGCGTTGTACCTTAACCCCAAGATCCTCAGAAATAATCGCCGCGGTCTCAAAGTCGATTGACTCGTTGAGGTTAGTGACGATTCCGTTACGCAAGAGTTCCGTGATAACAGCCGTGACCGGCTTATCAATTAACTCGGCAAACTTTTTAACCGTGACGCGGCCGGGGATGGTGATCGTGCGAGTGGCGCCCTTTTTCTCGGCAATCTCTTGCTCCTGGACCTCGCGACGCATGGCTCGCTCTTGGACATGTCTCTCGATCCTCTCGGCCCATTTATTCTCGATCTTTTTTGCCCGATCCGGTACGGGCAAGCGCAATTTAACGATAATCCGTCGGATTTCGTCTTTGCTGAGGTTGGTTTTTTTTGATAATTCGGCGATGTTCATGGGTCTTGTGGTGTGCTGAGTGGGACTGATTGGACCGGCTTGCTCAACAAAAAATTCTGCGCTTTTTGAGCCTTTTTGTCAAGTTTTTGGCGATGATAAAAGAGCAAGCACAACCGACCCTATTGCCCGGCTGCGGGCGTCTCCGGCAGGTCGGTGGACGGCGTTGCTTTTTGAGCAGGCAGTGTGATCGGGTTAGCGGCGGGCTGCTTATTCATGGCCTCCTGAAACTCGGCGATATCGGCTTGATCTGCGGGGGTAAGCTCCGGAATCGGAGCCTCACGGGACTTTTTACGGGCGCGTTTAATGCGCACAACAACGTTGGCAATTATCAAGAATAAAAAAGCAACCGTAAAGATTCCGCCTAAAAAGTAAAAGACGGCGCCAAACCCAAAAAAGAAGAATACGATCACAAGGATAAGCGCTGTCAAAAATATCTTTAGCGGGCGCGATACGTTGTCCGCTATAAACCCAAATGTGTCCCAAAAAAATCCCCACATAAAGCGACTGTACTGTACTTAGGCCTTCTTGTGAAGTTACTCAAATGAGCGGGCTCGGCCCACGATGATCGGCACGTGCACTTGGCTGACACTGATATCGATAGGGGTACGCGTTACCGGGCGACCATCGATCAGGCAGGCTAATTGCGGTTCTCCCTGGAGATGGATTTTTTTTGCCCAGACAACGCTCAGATCCTGTCGATTTTTTTTATCATGCTGTGCAATCCCCTGAGCCTCAATTCGCAAGCGCTCAGACCCGGGACTAAAATATACCATGACCTCGCGGGCCGACACGCTCGCCTTGAGCGCGTCATCCAAAGTAAACTCGGCGGTAAAGGTGTGTTCATTTTTTTTGAGCAGACGCTCCCACCACTTTGTCGCCGGAGCGTCAGGTAGAACACAGCGCACAAAAGACAAAAAATATGCGCCACCGGCAAGTGCCACCGGTACGGTCTTGATGATGCGCCTTGATAAAGAGACCACCGCGCTGTTTGCATCAACCCCCAGTAGCTCCGACATGGGCTGCTTTGGCACGAGCGGGATATAGCCTAACGGAATTTGTGAGCGTAGTTCTGCCAGAGCGTTGAGTGCCGCGTTAAAAGTGGCGTCCTCCCCCACCGCAACGATCGGGCGGTAGTTTTTACGCGCCGCGTCCTTGACCAGGTCCTCGACGGTCCTGAGAGCCGATACTTGCCCACGCTCCCCGCTGAGACCGAGATTGTTAATCTGCGTTTCTATTTTTGTGAGAGCACGCTGGGAGTCCTTAGCAAGAGCACGCTCGTCATAGACGTAGTAGTACACCTACGTGGCGAGTGCGGTTTGTTTGGTTGTACTGAGGGTCGTGGTTATTTTGTCGAGAGCCTCGGCACCCGTCATGCTGCTGGAGCCATTAAATTGCGCTCCTTGTTGTATGACAAGTTCCGCCGCTGAGATGTTGCCTTTGAGTCTGGCCGAGGGTTGGAGCTCCAGTTTTTTGCTGACACTAATGTCGCCGGCAACCTTGCCGCAGATTTGGGCTGAGCCGGCTTGAATGCTTGCCTCTACAGAAGCCTGTTGTCCGATAAAGACACTACCTTTGGTAATGATACTGCCTTGGACCTCGCCGTCTATTCGGATGTCACCGTCACTTTTTAAATCGCCCTGCACTTTAAGTGAGGCGCCCACTATTGTCTCGGCGGGTTGGTCGCTTACTAGGAGATTATCCGGTTGAACTGGTTCTTTATTTCGCATAAGTGTTTGCTAACGGTACAATGTCTGAATTGTAGACGGTTAGGGTGTAATCACGAAATGGGACTTATTGACAAAATAACACTAGTATTGTATAATATGAGAAATCAGAAGCAGAAACATCATCGAAACCGAAAACAGCGGGGTGCTGACCAAGGGGGAGCTAACCAAAAAAGAGTGGCAGAATTTGAGGATGCTTTAATTAAAGGTAGCGATACCGTTGTCAGGGCGGAACCGCAATTGATGGGGTCTAGTGTTGCAGAGTCACAAGTGTTTACTAAATCTGAGAACCGAATGCTCGGGTTTATTAGGCGGGATGTAGTTTTTGCCATTATTGTGGCGGCCGTTGTGATAGGCGCACTTGTTTACGTTTATTATTTGTGGGGTAGTAGTGATTTTGTTGCAAACACTGCTGATAACTTAGCTAAAAAGTCTGGTCTGATTGAGTAGCGGTTACACGTGGAACGAGCCCAACAAGGAATATAAGCCCAAGTATCCCCAGCCCCTGTGGAAGGGTGACTAAATAGTGGTCAAAAGACCCCAAACTGAGTACTAGCAACACTACAATCGCCATAGATGTGGCCCTATACCGCCGTAAAAGCCCAGCAACAATCACAATCAGTAAAACAAAACCAAAGATACCCAGTTCTGATGCTAACAAAAGAGCAACATTATGGGCCGGCTGGTAGTAATAGTCGCGCTGATCGGGATATGCATCTAATAAACGGGGGATAAACTGTCGAAAACCTAGGCCAAGTGGGGACTCTACAATACTCTCCAGTGCATAACCTGTGGAAAGCGCACGAACATCCAACTGTTGCGGATTTTGATTAAGCTCAAAGCGACTGAATAATGGCGGAAAAAATAAAGCGGCCGCAATTAATAGGGTAGCAATGGGCGCGGCAAATGAGCGCCAACCCAATTTAGCCATAAATATAGCGCAAATAAGCACGGTCGCAATCCAGGCAGAGCGGGAGTAAGAGAATAAAACACCAAACAACAAGATACCGAGAGTAATCTGCTGCACCGTCCGACTGAGTGCGCTTCTTTGGCTTAGCAAAGCTAATATAGACACAACTATAAAACCCCCAAATACGTTAGCGTGGGCAAATGTTCCAAATGGCCTGAGCATTTTTACTCCCGAAACGACAACTTTTGCTACACCCAGAGTCTCTACATTGGCGACAGGCTCCCCAAGCAGTGACAGACCAAGGCTATGCTGCAGTGCATATTGTGTCAGCCCAATAAGTGCCTCAACTAAGCCCAAAATAATGATTATGTGCAAAAAATAATCACCTGTGGATGACTTGTGGATTATCTCCCTATGTAACGTGGCCAGGGACCAAGCCCAAAGCAAAATGATTGCGAGCCACCATCTGGTCAATAATAAATCCCCGGGGGCTGAGAGTGCGATCGTGCTAATTAACAGTGCAATTGCGGCTGTTCTGCCAGAGAGTACAGAGCGGGCGGATTTATACAGGAGCGCTAATACAAGAATGTGCGCCAGACTAAAATAAGAGATGTATGGGGTTATGTACTCCAGATATTGTTGCTCCCCAAATGTCTGCAGGTCCCCAAAAACGTAGCGCAGCGAGATGGTTGCGGCGCTGACCCAGAGTAGGATTGCTAGCTTGGTCCTAAATGGCATGAGGATCGTCAATTGTAGCCGATATTCCGTTATCTGCCATGGTCGGCACGAGAGGAGTCGAACCTCTGACCTCACGAATGTGAATCGTGCGCTCTAACCAGCTGAGCTACGTGCCCGCGACGTGGGTGGCTTTGTCAAAACCACTTCCGAGGGGCGGAGCCCCGAGGCAATCTTTTCCCTAAAGCATAAGCGGTTTTGTAGGCATAATTTGGTGGACCTGAGGGGAGTCGAACCCCTGACCTCGGCAATGCGAATGCCGCACTCTACCAGCTGAGCTACAGGCCCATATCGCTTGTGGCAACTACCAGGAGCGTAGAGTTTTTTTATGTTTTACTCAAGCTCTTCTCAATACTGACACAATGGCTTAGCCTAAATGACTTCCCTTTTAGGGGAGCGAACCTGAACAATTCTATAAGGAGAAACAATGAGTAAGTATTTGGTAACGGGTGGCGCGGGATTTATTGGATCGCATCTGGTGGACAAAAGGCTCAGTTACGCGTACAAGCAGGGGATGGGTATGAGCTCTCCGGTCACATTTGAGATCCAAAAAAGATCCGGCACAAGTCGCGCACGCTTGGGCCGGCTTGTTACGCCGCACGGAGCGGTCGAGACCCCGACGTTGGTGCCTGTCGCCACGCAAGCCACGATCAAAACGCTTTGGTCTGAGCAAGTGCTGCAAACCAAAACGCAACTGCTGATTGCCAATACGTTTCATTTACATCTCAAGCCCGGGGCACCCATCATAAAAAAGGCGGGCGGCCTACATAAGTTTATGAACTGGTCCGCGCCGTTGATGACCGACTCGGCCGGGTACCAAGTGTTCAGCCTGGGATTTGGAAAAGATCATGCGTTGGGCAAGGTGCTCAAGCAGCCCTCCGACCGGAGCGTTGAGGTAAACGACGAGCCTCGCGAAATCAAAATTACCGACCGGGGCGTAACGTTTAGGTCGCCGGTCAACGGGGACAAGATATTTATCGGTCCGCGAGAGTCAATGCAAATTCAAAGTGATTTGGGCGCTGATATTATTTACGCTTTTGATGAGTGTACACCTCCAAATGCCAGCCATGATTACACCAAAGCCTCGCTCGAGCGCACACATCGCTGGGCCCAGCAAAGTTTGGCCGCGCATGATCCCAAGCAGGCGCTTTTTGGCGTGGTGCAAGGTGGGCGCTTTCAGGATCTACGCCGAGAGAGCGCGCGCACGATCGGCGGTATGGATTTTGACGGGTTTGGAATCGGTGGCGAGTTTGGCGCGGACAAAAGTGCCATGGCCGGGATGATCCGGTGGGTGGTACGGGAGTTGCCTGACGATAGGCCGCGACATTTGCTGGGCATTGGACACATCGAGGATATCCGGCCGATTATCGAGGAGGGGATTGATACCTTTGATTGCATCGCACCGACGCATTATGCCCGGCACGGCATGGCTTTTACACGCACGGACAGGATCAATCTGCGCCAATCAAAATATTTGCATGATCTCGGTCCGCTTGATGCCGGTTGCAAGTGTTTTGTTTGCGCTAACTACACACGCGCGTACCTGTCGCACTTATTTAAAGCTCACGAGATAACCGCATTGTCGCTGACTTCGTTCCATAATCTGCATCTCATTAACACGTACGTGGCAGAACTACGTCAAGAAATACGCGCCGGTACACTATGAGCGCCGTCTAAGTGCCGATGTACCGTTAGCGCCGGCCGAGATTAGACGCTAATGTCTCGCCTTTGCCAAATCCGGGCGGCAAAAAAAGTTGGCACGACCGCCACAAGGCAGAGTACGGTGATCGAAGATCCGGCAATTGAGCCGTCGGTCAAAATCGCCGCATTAAAGTAGTAGAACAGCGAGCCATATTTTATCGGCTCAAATGCATCGACAAGCATGGCGATGACATTGCCGATGTACATGACAAATAAAATGCCGCCCGTCGCAAAAAATACCTTGCCGCGCTCCGAGAAAAACGCGGCAAACAAAAAGGCGATAGCGGTGATTGCCCAGCCAAAGAGTGCGCCTGCTCCTGCCAAGACCGCGTAGCTATTAAATGCAAATGGCACGTCGTACATCTGTGCAAAGAGCGGAACCGACAGGATAGAAACGGCGCTAAAGATGATTACAACGAGTAGGGTTGTTAAGTATTTACTAAAAAAATACTGTATGCGTGATACCGGTCTGGATAAGGTCAACTCGATCGTGCCTTTTTCGATTTCGCCGGCGAGTGAGGCACCGGCAAGGCCGGCCACGATCAAAATAACAAGTAATGGCCAAACCAGTCCAAAATTCTCGGTGGCCATAAAGCCTTCCAGCGAAGAAAAAGCCAAGTCGGGCGCACCAAAGGCAGCAAAAATTGACTCGGGTAGTGTGTTGTAGATCTCGGAGAGGTGTTCTGCCTGATCTTGAGAGGTTGGGAATAAAGCGACATAAATCCAATTGAGCGCCAGGGCCACACCGATATAT
>JAUYIX010000036.1 GCA_030688115.1 bacterium | reverse complement strand
GGACTATTTTAAAGACCTAGTCGAGGCGCATCTCTTCGCGCAGTTCCCGGATGTAGAGATCGCAGAGATAGAGGACCATACGCAAGAAATTCCCGATGATTTTAAAAAAGCGGGTTGGGACATGTTTGGCTCCGACATGGTCTTGGTAAATAAGGATTTTTATCCGATCAAAACCTATCCTCTTTTTGAGCATCAATTAACCAAACGTATTATCGATCCGATCTCGACCATGGCCGAGGTCTTTAACAAGCTCAAGACGGGTGAACAAATCTGGCTACAAATTACCATCCGGCCGGTCATGACCGATTGGTCGCAAAAAGGACGAGAGTTTGCGCGTGAACTTATGGGGCAGCAGGTTAAGGCCTCTAATCCGATGTTTTTAGAGGCTATGGCGCGTGCCGGTGATGCCGTCGGAACGGTAGCCGGAGCAGGCGGAGACGCAATCAGCGCCGAGGTTGGTGACACGGGCGAAGAGACGCCCGCTGCTTTGTTAATGCCGCCGGGGGAGCGTAAATTAATCGAGAGCATTGAGCGCAAAGTCTCTAAGCAGGCTTTTGAGTTTAAGTGCCGCATGTGGTATCTGGGTCAAAAAGAACTTTTTGATAAGCGACGTTTTAACTCCATGATGGGGGCCTTTAAGCAGTTTAATTCTTATGACTCTAACGGGTTCAAACCAAATAAGCGTACGTTTACCAAGATTGATTTTTTCTTTAGAAATTTCCGAGTCTTTGAACGGCAACGCAAATTACTTAAGGGATTTAAGTCGCGCAGTTTTTACGTTGGTGTTGAGCCAAAAATAATGACCAGCGAAGAGCTGGCCTCAATGTTCCACATCCCGGATATTTCGGTAAAAGCGCCGCGTATGCCGCGTACGGTTGCTAAAAAAGGTAGTGCTCCACCTAACCTGCCAATCGTTGATTTGGGCGAGGGCGGTCACTTTGATTCTAATGATCAACCAACCATATGAGTCCTATAGATAAAAAAACGCCACCGGCACTGCCCAAAGACATCACGCTTTTTGCAAAAACGACGTTTAGGGGCGAACAACGCGAGTTTGGGATCAAAAATGATGACCGTCGTAAACATGTTTACGTGATCGGTAAAACCGGTATGGGCAAAACGACCATGCTGCAGAATATGATTATTGGGGATGTCTATGCCGGTAGAGGTTTTGCTATCGTTGATCCCCACGGCGACGTTGCTGAGGACATTTTAGATTTTATTCCTGATGAGCGAGTCAATGATGTTATCTACTTTAATCCGGCTGATCTTGATTGGCCGATTGCGTTTAATGTTTTTGAGCGCGTCTCGACGGAGCACAAGTATTTAGTTGCCTCCGGGTTAGTTAGCGTCTTCAAAAAACTATACGCTGAGTCCTGGGGGCCGCGCTTAGAATATATTTTACGTAATACGCTACTGGCGCTATTGGACTTTCCGCAGGCGACCTTACTGGGTGTTTTACGTATTTTGGTTGATAAAAAGTATCGCAATGATGTGACAGAACAAATCAGTGACCCTGTGGTCCGGAGTTTTTGGCTCGATGAATTTGCCAACTATAACGAGAAGTTTAGAACTGAGGCGATCGCGCCAATTCAAAACAAAGTTGGTCAGTATTTGTCGTCCGCCGTAATCCGGAACATTGTTGGACAAATCAAATCGAGTTTTGATTTACGCGACGTGATGGACAACAACAAGATCTTAATCATGAGTCTCTCAAAAGGTAAGATCGGTGAGGACAACGCGGCACTCTTGGGCTCAATGATGATTACAAAAATCCAACTGGCTGCGATGTCTCGGGCCACGATCGTAGAGGAGGAGCGCAATGATTTTTATCTCTATGTAGATGAGTTCCAAAACTTTGCCACCGAGTCCTTTGCCAACATCCTATCTGAGGCCCGCAAATATCGTCTTAACCTTACGATTGCTCACCAATATATTGAACAAATGAGTGACGAGGTGCGTGCCGCCGTGTTTGGGAACGTTGGTTCGATCGTAACTTTTAGAATTGGAGCCGAGGACGCTGAGGCACTAGAAAAAGAATTTGACCCGACATTTTTGATGACGGATTTGGTCAACCTCCCGGCCCACAATATCTATCTCAAGTTGATGATCGACGGACTTACCAGCAGCGCATTCTCCGCGGTTACGCTTCCAAAGCTTGAGGCCTATCGCACTAACAATCGTGCCAAAATCATTCAGGTCTCTCGCGAGCGCTATGGTAAACCGGTCGCAGAGGTTGAGGACAAAATTAAGCGCTGGGCCGGTTCTGCCTTTCAGGAGACAGCCCTTAGCGATGGATCGCGACAAACGGCACAAGAGCGCATGGAACAAAAGTTGGTCCGTCGCGAGTACGAGAAAACCGGCAAGGTGCCATCACCCGATGAGCGAGAGCTCTTTAATGCGGTCTGTGCGACCTGCAACAAGGCGATAAAGATCCCGTTTAAGCCGGATACAACTCGTGCTGTATATTGCAGCGACTGTCTCCCGCAGGCACAGCGACAACGTGATTTAAAATCTAAGCGCGGTCCGGCCGGCAGCCAACGTCCCATACCGCCCGGGCCCGTTCGCGACCGCAGAAATGAGACCGGAGCACGCCGACGGGATGATCGTAGGGGCGGGGGACGCAATCGTCGTCCAACGCGACCCGGGGAGGAGCAGCAAAAACCCGTAGACATGAAGCAAGTCTTTGAAAAAGCACTGCAAGAAAAACATAAAACCTTAGATCAAAAACAGGGCCCGCCCGTTCCAAAACCGCTCCCAAAACCGCAGGGTCGACAAAAACCGCACGATAGAGATAGGCTAAGCGCATAGTCATGGCTACATTTTTATTTATCATCGCAAGTCTGATCGTTCTTGGTGTCAACATCATTGGTGTGGTCACACACAACCCTGCCATTGGGTTTTCTACCTCGGTCATTTTTTTAGCCATTGGAATTACCGGCAAACTTGTTGACATGACCAATATTTTTCTTTTTTGGCTGAGCATTGGTCTAGCGATTTTGTATAGCGGCTTAGGATTACTTGCCATCGCACTATGACCCAACAAAAGCGACCCCGTGTCCTGGTAGCTCTGTCGGGAGGAGTCGACAGTTCGGTTGCAGCCGCGCTACTTGTGCGGGAGGGCTTTGACGTCGCAGCAATTTTTTATGAGCTATGGTCTCCGGAGCCCAAACAGGGTAAAGGCTGGGAGAACAACTGCTGTACGCTCGAGGCTTATCGTGATGCCCAACGTGTCGCGGATCAATTGCAAATCCCGTTGTTTAAGGCAAACATCGCCGCTGAGTTTAAGGAGCGCGTCGTCAAAAATTTTGTCTCAGAATATGCCGCTGGCCGAACCCCAAACCCGTGTGTGATCTGCAATACGGATATACGGTTTGGTATGATGTTCGACCGTGCCGTAACGGCGTACAATGCGGATTATCTAGCGACCGGTCACTACGCAATACGCGATCATGTTGACTCGTGGAGGGGCACGCATCTTGGCACAGAATTTAATAAGAGGACTAATGGTGAGCGAGTGGGCCACCGGCTGTATGTCGGAGCTGACGCACACAAAGACCAGAGCTACTTTTTGTATCGTGTGCCCCAAAGAGTGCTGGGCAAGTTGCTTTTTCCGGTTGGAGGTATGACTAAACCAGAGGTGCGCGCCTTAGCACGATCATTGGGCTTGCCGACCGCCTCCAAGCATGACTCACAGGAGATTTGTTTTGTTCCCAAGGGTGGGGTGGCTGAGTTTATTAAGCAGAGGGTTGGTCCACGGGTCGCAGCCGTACGCGACACAACCGGGAAACATTTGGCGACCCATGAGAGTGTTGCGACGGTTACGATCGGACAGCGTAGAGGTTTAGGAGCATTTGGGGCGCCCTACTACGTGGTCAATAAGGATATTGCCGGCAACACCATTACGGTGACATCCAATGCACACGACCGGCGCTTGTTTGCCGCTGAGATTACTTTAATGGACGTTGTCTGGGTCGCTGGACCGCCTAGCGAGGGCCAAAATGCCACGGCACGGGGTCGGCACGGACAAGAGCCCTTTGAGGTGCAGATACGGCAAAAAGGGTCGGCCTGGGTTGTCGCGCCGCTGTTACCGACACGGACGATCGCCTCCGGCCAGACTCTGGTGCTTATGAACGGCCCGGAGGTGCTGGGGGGCGGCATCGTGCGGCATTCCAAAACATGCGCTACACTACCCGCAAATGATCTGGTTACTACGAGCTGACGATACAGGTGGTCCGGCCGACCGGACGGTCGGCGACACCGCGCTGGGCAACAAGTCGACCGATACAAAAGAGGATGTCTTTACGCAGGAGCATAATCGAGCGGTTGCCGATGCACTGCGGGTCGAACAACAACGAGAAAAGTTTGTTCAATCACAAAGGAGTCGTATTGAGAAATATCAGCCTATTCGAGAGCGCAGCGAGGCCATGCGTGCCGCACGAGAGGAGCGCAAAAATAGAGACGAACAACGTCGTCGAGAGCGCTCAGATGCTGCTCGCGTCTCCCGAGAAAAACGTGAAGAAGAACAATCGGGCCGCTCGTCTTCTACCAACAGCACGCATGGTGGAGAGAAGAGCGCGCGCGACACCGCCAAAGAAGGCGGACAAGAAAAAAGCTATCAAGCACGCTCAAAAGCAAACTATTTTATTACTCGAATCAAGTCGCTGATCGGTCAACAGTATAGTGCTCTGGAGGCGCAAATTAAGAGCGACAGTAAAACTATTCGTGCCAACGAGGATCGCTTGCGGCAGATCAAGGGTGAAAAATCTAAACTGAGAATCGATATTGGTAAGGCCCGCGATACTTATCGTCAGCAACTACGTGTGGATGCGGTCAGCGCAAAACGTGAATTTGACCGGACAAAAAAAGATGCGCTAGCCAACGAGCAAAAACTTAAGCTTGAAGAATCGCGGATCAAGCGCGCGCAGCAAGAACTCAAGGTGAGTTTGCAAAAACGGGACAATAATTTAAAAGAGCTAAAGAAGTTAGTGGACAAGGTAGAGCGCGCGCGGCTTGATCGCAATGATCCGATTGGCGAGTTAGACAAACTCCACACCGAGCTCAGTAAATATAAAATCAATTTACCAAATTTGAGATTGGCCGCGTAACCAGCTAGGCTAGGGTTCTATGGAGTCCAAGGATTTACGAGAATCATTTATACGTTTTTTTGAGGAGCGCGGGCACGTGCGGCAGCCTTCGAGTCCGCTTGTATCTGATGATCCTACGGTACTGTTGACGACCGCGGGAATGCAGCAGTTCATCCCGTATTTTACGGGTGATAGGGATGCTCCGCACAAGCGTTACACCAGTGCTCAAAAATGTTTTAGAACGGTGGACGTTGAGGAGGTTGGCGATACGTCACACCTTACTTTTTTTGAGATGCTGGGGAATTTTTCAATCGGAGATTACTTTAAGGCCGAGGCGATCAAGTGGGCTTGGGAGTATCTGACAAACGTACTCAAGCTTCCGGCGGATAAGCTTTGGGTGACATATTTTGAGGGAGAACCAAAACGCGGAGTTGATCCAGACAAAGAGGCACACGACCTCTGGAAATCTATTGGTTTGCCAGCAGATCATATACGTGGATTTGGCTCCGACACAAACTTTTGGGGTCCACCCGGCGAGTCGGGGCCTTGCGGGCCCTCCTCGGAGATACATATAGATTTGGGTGTCGAGCGGTCGTCAAAACCGCATGATCATGAGTGTGGGCCCAATTGCGATTGCGGCCGTTTTTTGGAGCTCTGGAACCTGGTCTTTATGCAGTATTTTTGTGCCGAGGATGGTTCGCTCTCAGCCCTGCCCTCAAAAAACATCGATACGGGAGCTGGGTTTGAGCGTTTGTTGATGGTTGTACAGGGCAAGAATACTATTTTTGAAACGGATCTTTTTGTCCCGATTATCAAAAAGGTAGAACAACTCAGCAACAAAGAATACAAAGAAAACGAAAAAAGCTTCAGAATAATTGCTGACCATGTGCGCGGTGCCGTCTTTTTGATTGCTGACGGGGTTCGTCCCGGAAAAAGTGGTAGAGAATATATCCTGCGTAGGGTGATTAGAAGAGCGGTTAATTACGAGCACCAACTGGGGATCCGGACACATCGTTTGGAAGATCTGGCTGAGGTCGTAGTGAATCTTTACGAGAGTGCTTATCCGGAACTGCGTAGTCAGCTCGGACTGATAAAAGATGTTTTGATCGATGAGGAACAAAGATTTAGAAAAACAATTGAACGAGGCCTCAAGCATTTCGAAAATATTTCTGCCGGCGGAGATGTCATCTCTGGAGCCGATATATTTTATATCTACGAGACATTTGGGTTCCCGATAGAATTATCTCGAGAGATCGCTCGCGAAAAAGGCACTACGATTGATGAGCGAGGTCTTGAGCAAGCTCTCAAAGAGCACCAGGAATTATCGCGCGTAGGCGCCATGGAAAAGTTCAAGCGTAAGGGGGGCGGCCAGGGCGACGAGGTTAAAAAAGCACACACTGCCACGCACCTCTTGCACCAGGCACTGCGAGATGTTTTGGGCGGGCACGTGACCCAAGCCGGCTCACGACTCTTTGATGACGAACTCTCTTTTGACTTTACGCATCCAACAAAAATGACCGATGAGCAAAAGCAAAAAGTTGAGGAGATTGTAAATCAAAAGATTAAACTCGACTTGCCAATGCTAACCGAGATAGTTACCCCGGATGAGGCTAAGGCCAAGGGTGCCATCGGTCTATTCGAGAAAAAGTACGGCGATAGAGTGCAGATTTGTTCAGTAATGGAGGGCGATCAAGCCTACTCGCGTGAGTTTTGCGGGGGGCCGCATGTGCATAATACGGCTGAGATTCAGCAATTTAAGATAATCAAAGAGAAGTCCAGTTCTGCCGGAATACGTCGTATCAAGGCTGTAGTAGGTCGTAAGGCCGCCCAGTGAGCTGCGACAAGCTGAGATAGCGTATTACACCGTTTTTAGCTATTCTTAATTGGTATGGCCTTACTATCCCGCCTACGCAAGCCAAAGGAGCGGCCTGGTCGACACGCGATCGCCTTAGACGTGGGCACTGCTGTCGTTAAAGCGCTCCTGTTCTCTATTGATCCCGAACAAGTTAAGGGTGAAGTGATTGGTGTTGGGCGAGTAGCGCAAAGTCTGGGCGATATGCACTCAGGAGCGGTCTCGGACATTGCCGGGGTAGTTAAAAATGCGGCGGCAGCTTTAGAGCAGGCAGAACAGCAAGCCGGCATCCAAGCTGATCAAGTAATATTAGGGATCGCAGGTGAACTGGTTAAGGGCACGACCACTAACGTCAAATATGAGCGTGCCCGGCCACAGACCCGCATAGATTTACCGGAACTCAAGAACATTTTGCATAAAGTTCAGTGGAAGGCATTTGATCAGGTGCGGCGACAGCTGGCCGATGAGACCGGACTTGCTGAGATTGACGTCAAATTGATTAATGCGGCCATCGTTGATGTGACGATTGACGGATATAAAGTAACTAATCCGATTGGGTTCCAGGGCAAGACCGTTAAAATCGGCATTTTTAATGCCTATGCGCCATTGATCCACCTGGGAGCTCTGCAAACTATCGCACGTGATCTCAATTTGGATTTACTTTCAATCGCGGCTGAGCCCTATGCGGTGGCGCGCTCAACCGGCCTCGAGGACGCCGGAGAGTTCAGCGCAATTTTTATGGACGTTGGAGGTGGAACGACCGACCTGGCAGTGGTGCGCAACGGAGGCGTAGAGGGAACTCGTATGTTCGCCCTGGGGGGACGCGCATTTACAAAACGTGTTGCCACGGTTACGGGGAGCTCCTTTGAAGAGGCCGAGAAACAAAAGTTGGCCTACAGCGCCGGCACACTAACGGGCGAACACAAAACAGCGATAACAAACGCGATCGGCAAAGACGCACAAGTTTGGCGGGACGGCATAGAATTATCTTTGTCCGAATTTAAAGATTTGG
Source organism: bacterium (assembly GCA_030688115.1). Classification (GTDB taxonomy): domain Bacteria; phylum Patescibacteriota; class JAUYIX01; order JAUYIX01; family JAUYIX01; genus JAUYIX01. The sequence goes on along the minus strand of JAUYIX010000036.1, from coordinate 658 downwards.
ATTTGTTGCCGACGCGCATTATGTTGTGCGGGGGAGGATCATACTTACCTGACATGCGACGGGTTTTGTCCGAGAGTAGTTGGTGGAAGCGCCTGCCCTTTCCTAAAGCGCCCACGGTCCAGTTTGTATCGCCTGATGATGTGACCAATATTGTTGATCGCACCGGGGATTTGCGTGGGCGCGAGGATATAACGCCGATGGGTTTAGCAAATTTGGCACTTGATTATGCGGGGGAAGAGCGTGTCATGTCGGGGTTGTTGCGACGGGCTGTTAAACTAATGCAAAACTGATGGTTGGCGAAGCACACTCCCTGTATCTGGATCTTGACGATGAGATAACGGCAGTTATCGACAGGATCTGTGCTGTCGAGAGCGATGATGTGACGGTCGTGATACCCAAAGGCGCGGTCGTCACGCAGAGTATTGTTAATCTCAAGTTACTCAAGCGTGCCGTTGAGCGCGCAAAAAAGAACGTCGTATTGGTGACGCGAGACGAGACGGGGCAACTGCTGGCAACAAGGGCCGGATTTAGCGTTAAAGCTACCCCGAGCGGGGAGGTAATTCAGCCAAGACCTCTTAGGCGGGTGAGCGCTGAGCCGGTTATACAGGAGGACCAAGACAGCGAGCCGCTAACGGTTGGCGACGAGAGTGAGGTAGTT